>JAPLHM010000043.1 GCA_026389635.1 Chloroflexota bacterium
CTGGAAGGCCAAGTGGTTTAATGAGAAGCATTATCTGGAAGCTTTGCATGACGATCTCAAGCTGCGCAAAGAGATAAAGCGAAGGCTTCGCGAGGGCGCAGTGGCAAGGGTCGAGATCGACCGGCAGGGGAATGATATAGTTGTGACGATTTTCACCGCCCGTCCGGGGATTGTCATCGGCCGGGGCGGTCAGCGTGCCGAGGAATTGAGGTCCGAGCTTGAAAAGCTATGCGGCAAGAAAGTCAAATTATCCATAAAAGAAGTTGAACAGCCCGAGCTGGAAGCTACACTTGTGGCACGCAATATTGCAGACTCGCTGGAAAGGCGCGTGGCTTTCCGGCGTGCCATGAAACAGGCAGCTTTTAAGACCAGGCAGGCCGGCGCCAAGGGTGTAAGGATATGTTGTGCCGGCAGATTGGGAGGCGCTGAAATTGCCAGGCGTGAAACTACCCGTGAAGGCCGGTTACCGCTGCATACACTTTGTGCTGATATCGATTATGGCGTGGCTGAAGCCAATACAACCATGGGAAACATAGGCGTCAAAGTTTGGATTTACAAAGGCAACATTATTCCTGAAGTAAGGAGAGAAAGTGTTACAACCGAAACGAGTGAAGTATCGAAAGTGCCATAGAGGCCACCTGCGTGGCAAGGCACAATCCGGTAATACGATCACCTTCGGTGATTTCGGTATGCAGGCCGAGGAGGCCCACTGGATTACGTCGCGGCAGATCGAAGCGGCGCGGCGTGTTATTGTACGTTACCTGCGCCGCGGCGGGCAGGTGTGGATACGGATCTTCCCTGATAAATCTGTTACCAAGAAGCCGGCTGAAACCCGCATGGGCAGCGGCAAGGGTGCCGTGGATCACTGGGTAGCAGTGGTTAAGCCGGGCAGGATGATGTTTGAGATCGGTGGCATAAAGGAAAATATGGCCAAGGAAGCGCTAAAGCTTGCTGCCCATAAATTGCCGATTAAAACAAGGTTTGTGGCACGCGAAACTCTCAAGGAAGTGGTAAAAGGTGAAACTAACTGAAATAAGGGCGTTAGGTAACGCCGAGTTGCAAAAAAAATTGGAGGAAGCTCACCAGGAGCTGTTTAACCTGCGCTTCAAGCTGGCGACCAGGCAACTGGTCAACCACTGCGAGCTGCCCAAGGTCAGGAAAAGGATCGCCAGGATAAACACGATTATACGCGAACGGGAGCTTGGCAAGAAGTAAAAGATGGAAAAAAACCGGAAAACCAGGATTGGTAAAGTCACCAGCAACAAGATGCAAAAGACGGTGGTCGTGCGTGTTGAAAACCTGCGCAGGCACCCGCTGTATCATAAGGTGGTCAGGCACGCTTCCAGTTTTAAGGCCCACGATGAGGACAACAAATGCAATGTCGGTGACGTTGTCAGAATCGTGGAAACACGGCCGCTGTCAAAGGATAAGAATTGGCGGGTCGTGGAAATAATGCAGAAATCAGACATAGTCGGTGTCTTAAAGGACGATTTGGCACAGGCAAACCAGGAGAGCTAAAGTGATCCAGTCGAATACCAGATTAAAAGTTGCGGATAACACGGGTGCACGCCAGGTGATGTGCATAGGGGTGCCGGGAGGTACCCGCAGGCGATATGCCTCCGTGGGGGATGTCATCACCTGCAGCGTAAAGCGGGCCATACCCGGCGGGGTGGTTAAGAAAGGTGACGTCGTCAAGGCGGTCGTCGTGAGAATCGCACAGCACCACCACAGGCCGGATGGTTCCTATGTGCGCTTCGATGACAATGCCGCAGTAATACTCGACGATAAGGGAAATCCCAAGGGTACCCGCATATTTGGACCGGTTGCGAGGGAATTGAGGGACAAGAATTTTATGAAGATAATTTCCCTGGCTCCGGAGGTGCTTTGAGATGAAGATTCGCAAGAATGACAGCGTATTGATCATTGCCGGCAAGGACAAGGGGAAAAAGGGCAAGGTGCGCAAGGCCATTCCCGGTAAAGACAGCGTAATTGTGGAAGGATTCAACCTGATCAAGCGCCATTCTAAGACAAAGGGCAAAACGCGGCAGGCCGGCATTATCGAGTTGGAGGCGCCCATACACGTTTCCAGCGTGATGATTATCTGCAACAAGTGCAACAAACCGGCCCGGCTGGGATACAGGGAGCTGGAAGACGGCAACAAGGCCAGGTTCTGCCGCAGTTGCTCCGAGATCATTGATTAATTTGAGGTAACCCGATAATGGTAAGGCTGAAAGAAAGATATAACAAAGAAATTGTGCCGCAGTTGATAAAAAAGTACGGCTACCGCAACGTCATGGAAGTTCCCCGGGTGAACAAGATCGTTCTCAACCTGGGCATGGGCGAATCGCTGACCAACCCCAAGGCCATGGAAGCGGCCGGAAAGGATTTAACCACCATCTCAGGACAGCATGCCGTGGTAACCAAGGCCAAGAAGTCCATCGCTGCCTTCAAGCTGCGGGAGGGCACCCCTATCGGCATGATGGTGACGCTGCGCAACAAAAGGATGTATGAATTCCTCGACAAGCTTGTCAGCGTTGTTCTGCCGCGCATACGTGACTTCCAGGGTGTATCGAGAGACGCTTTCGACGGACAGGGCAACTACACGCTGGGTATGAAAGAGCAGATCGTTTTTCCCGAAATTGAGTACGACAAGGTGGACAAGACCAGGGGCCTGGAGATAACCATCGTTACCTCGGCCAAGACAGACGAGGACGGCAGGCGCCTGCTCGAGGCCATCGGCATGCCGTTTAAAAAAAGTTAGTAGGGTTTAAATATGGCGAAGTTATGCAAGATAAATAAGGCAAACCGGACACCCAAGTACAAGGTGCAGCAGCATAGCCGCTGCAAGCTGTGCGGCAGACCAAGGGCATATATGCGCAAATTCGGTATGTGCCGTATCTGCTTCCGCACGCTGGCTCTCAATGGCGAGTTGCCAGGGGTACGGAAATCAAGCTGGTAAAATTGTTAACGGAGTTGTTTATCAATGGTTACTGATCCGATTGCTGATTTGTTAACGCGGGTGCGCAATGCTGCCATGGCACGCCATGACAGCGTGAATATCCCTGCCTCTAAAGTGAAAATTGTGATTGCCAAAATCCTCAAGGACGAGGGTTTTATCGCCGATTATTCCATTATTAAAGGCGAACCGCAGCGCACGATAAAAATTACGCTTAAATATATCGATAAGCAGCCTGCTTTCATAGGTCTTGAGCGCGTGAGCAAGCCTGGACTCAGGATATACTCCGGGAAAAAAGAGATACCCAGGGTCTATGGCGGCCTCGGCATCGCTGTCATCTCTACCTCGAAGGGACTGATGACCGGACAGCAGGCCTGGAAGAAGAACATAGGCGGCGAAGTATTATGTTATGTATGGTAATTGAACTCAGTGAGGTGAACCCGTGTCTCGTATAGGACGGATGCCTGTGCCCGTGCCCGCCGGCGTCAAGATCAAGATCGACGGCACCGAGGTTACTGTAGAAGGCAGCAAAGGCAAGCTGACCCGCGAATTCCACCCGGATATCACGATTAAGCAGGAGAGCGGGAATTTGATCGTTACACGTCCAACCGATAACCGGCAGCACCGCTCGCTGCACGGCTTGAGCAGGTCGCTGCTTGCAAATATGGTGGACGGCGTCACCAAAGGATATGAGAAGAACCTCGAGTTGAGCGGTGTCGGCTACAGGGCCCTCAAAGAGGGCAACAAGTTGAAGCTACAAATAGGTTACAGCCACCCTGTAGAATTCGACCCGCCGAAGGGTATAGATATAGTTGTCGAGGGCACCAACAAGATCCGTATAGCCGGTGTCGATAAGGAACTTGTTGGCGAAACGGCGGCTGAAATCAGGCGAATACGCGTTCCTGACGCTTACAAGGGGAAGGGTGTCAAGTATGCCGGTGAACGGCTTCGCCTGAAGCCCGGCAAGGCTGGCAAGACAGCCACGAAAGGGAAATAAAGATGGCTAAAGTAAGTTCGAATATAGCCCGCAAGAGGCGCCACGCGCGCATCAGGACCACAGTCTCCGGAACGCCCGATCAACCAAGGTTGTGCGTCTTCCGCAGCCTGAGCAATATTTATGCGCAGATAATCGACGATACCAGCGGCATGACCCTCGCCTCAGCCAACAGCATGGGTGCAGAATTGAAGGAACAGTTAAAGGGCAAGAACAAGACCCAGGTTGCCGAGCTGGTAGGGTCCGAGCTGGCCAGGGGCGCCAAGGAAAAGGGTATAAGCCGCGTGGTGTTCGACCGCGGCGGCTACAAATATCATGGCCGGGTTAAAGCGCTGGCTGAAGCGGCGCGCAAGGCCGGGTTAAAATTCTGAGGATTTGAGTATGAAAGCAGCGACAAAAATACATAACCCAATGCCAAGGGTGGACACCAGTGACATGGAATTCACGGAGAAGCTGGTATCCCTGGACCGCGTGACCAAGGTGGTCAAGGGCGGTAAAAATATGCACTTCCGCGCACTGGTGGTGGTCGGCGACGGCAAAGGCCACGTGGGCGTGGGTTTGGGTAAGGCCAGGGAAGTTCCCGAGGCCATCCGTAAAGCCGGCGTATCGGCTAAAAAGAGTGTTATCAGCGTTGTTTTCAAGGACAAGACCATCCCCCACGAGAGCTTTTCCAAGTTTGGAGCCGCCCGTGTACTGCTCAAGCCGGCCCCGCCGGGCACCGGCGTCATTGCCGGAGGCGGCGTACGAGCCGTGGTTGAAGCAGCGGGAGTCAGGGACATATTGACCAAATCCCTTGGATGCGCCAACCCGGTCAATGTTACAAGGGCGACTATCCTGGCCCTGGCCAACCTGAGGGATTTCAAGGAAAGCCTCAAGCGCAGGAAAGGACTGCCGGGGAGCGAGGAGATACAGGCACGTGGCTAAGATACGTATCAAGTGGGTAAAAAGCGATATTGGATATGCAGGCGACCAGAAGAGAACGCTCAGGGCGCTGGGTTTTCACAGGCTGAACGAAGTGGTCGAAAAAGAAGACACCCCTGTTATCAGGGGCATGATAGCCAAAGTCAGCCATATGCTTAAAGTAGAAGAGAACGAAGATGGATCAAAGTAATTTAAAGCCCCCGGCGGGGGCCAAACACAAGAAAAAGCGTGTAGGCTGCGGTGACGGCAGCGGGCACGGCACATTTTCTACGCGCGGGTGCAAAGGACAGAAGTCGCGTTCCGGGAGGGACCTGCGCCCGGGCTTTGAAGGCGGCCAACTGCCGATTATCAGGAGGTTGCCCTGGACCAGGGGATTTACCAACGTAGCCAAGAAACAGTTTAGCCTGGTCAACGTGGGAGACCTGAAGAAGTTTGATGCAGGCGCCGAGGTGAATACTGAAATACTGGTTCAATCGGGCCTGGTAAAATCATTGGCCTTTCCTGTTAAGATCCTCGGCAACGGGGAACTGGACAGGGCCCTTACCGTCAAGGCCAGCAAGTTTTCAGCGGCTGCCAAGAGCAAAATCGAAGCGGCCGGCGGCAAGGTAGAGGAGATCTAACATGCCGCAGACTCAGTCACGGCCCCGCCTGATCCAGGCAATGGTAGATGCTTTCTCCCTGCCTGACCTCAGGCAAAAGCTGATCTTCACCCTGGCCATGCTGATCGTTTTCAGGTTCATTGCCCATGTCCCCATACCCGGCGTAGACCTGGCTCAACTGCAGCAGATATTCGACCGCAGCCAACTGCTTGGCATGCTTGACCTTTTCAGCGGCGGGGCCATGAGATATTTCAGCATAGCCGCAATGGGCGTATACCCCTATATCACTTCTTCGATCATAATGCAGCTTTTGGTGCCGGTTATCCCCGCGCTGCGCCGACTCTCGGAGGAAGGAGAATCTGGCCGGAACAGGATCAACCAGATAACTCACTGGCTGACCATACCGCTGGCAGCGCTGCAGGGATTCGCCCAGCTACAGCTTTTGCGCAGCCAGGGAGGCGTTCTGGAGGCTGGTGCACTGGAGACGGTGGCCATCATAGCGTCGCTAACTGCCGGCACCATGATATGTGTCTGGCTGGGTGAGCTAATCACCGAGCGGGGCATCGGCAACGGTGTCTCGATCATTATCTTTGGCGGCATCATCGCCGGCCTGCCGGAACAGGTGGGCCGCGGCATGATAGCCAAGGATAACTGGGCGGGCGTGGGCGTATTTATACTCCTGGCGCTGGCCACAGTCGTTTTAATCGTTATTTTCACAGAGGGACACCGCCGCATACCGGTTCAATATGCCCGCACTGCTTTCCGCGGGGGCAAAATGTACCGTCAGGCAGGGTCCACCTACATACCGCTGCGCGTTAACATGGCGGGCATGATCCCACTGATCTTCGCCATGTCCCTCATGATCTTCCCCGGCACCATAGCCAGCTACCTCGCAGCGCCCCCCGGGCAGGACCCCAATTTTGCCAATACCGTTATGGAGTGGTTCAATCCAAGCGCCCCGCTGCCCATCGGCCTCTTCTACTGGGTATTTTATTTCCTTCTTGTCGTTGGCTTTACCTTCTTCTACACCATGGTTATATTTGAGCAAATGGACCTGGCGCGCACCCTGCAGCGGCAGGGGGGATTCATACCGGGCGTCCGGCCGGGCAAGCCCACGACGGACTACCTGAACGGGGTCACCAATCGCTTGACCTGGGGTGGCGCCCTTTTCCTGGCCATCGTGGCCATCATGCCATTTATAGCCGGCCAACTAACTAATGCATCGGTAATGGCGCTTTCCAGCACGGCCATACTGATCGTTGTAGGCGTGGCGCTGGATACCATGAAGCAGATTGAGGCGCAGCTTACCATGCGGCGCTATGAAGGCTTCTTAAAATGAGGAGGATTTGAAAATGTTCTTCATATTGCTTGGAGCGCCCGGGGCGGGGAAGGGTACTCAAGCGGATATTATAGTTAAAGAGATGTCATTGCCCCATGTAGCTTCGGGCGACCTTTTCAGGCACGCGCTGAAGAACGGGACCGAGCTCGGGAAGCAGGCCGAATCCTACATGAAGGCCGGCCAGCTTGTGCCTGATGAGGTAACCATCAAGATGATCCTCGAGAGAATTGCTAAGGACGACTGCGGGGGCGGTTGTATATTTGATGGTTTCCCCCGTACGCTTGAGCAGGCCAGGGCACTGGACGCCGCCCTGGGAAAACAGGGTAAATCGATTGAGAAGGCCATTTATATCGAGGTGCCCGAGAGTGTGCTGATAGACAGGTTGACGGGGCGCTGGGTATGCCGAACCTGCCAATCCCCCTTCCATCAGCAGAACCAACCGCCCAAGACAGAGGGCGTTTGCGACAAGTGTGAGGGCGAGCTTTACCAGCGGGCTGATGACAAGGAAGAGACCATCAAGGAACGCCTAAAGGTATATTTCGCACAGACCGTGCCGCTACTTGAGTACTATGAGAAGCAGGGCAGGCTTTTCAGGTGCAACGGCAACCAGCACATAAACGAGGTAGGCAAAGATATCGTCAAGTTCCTTAAAGGACTGAAGCAGAAGAAGTAAATGATTATTATCAAATCGGCCGAGGAGATCGCTGTGATGCGCGAGGCCGGCAGGATTGTAGCGATAGTGTTGCAGAAAATGAGCGAAGCAGTTAAACCGGGCATTGAGACCCGGCAACTCAATGACCTGGCCGAAAAGGAATTGGGCAGGTGGAATGGGGCCAAAGCTTCGTTCAAAGGGTACAAGGGTTTTCCCGCCAGTATCTGTGCATCGGTGAACGAGGAGATCGTCCACGGCATACCGTGCAACAGGGTACTGAAGGAAGGAGATATAATTTCACTGGATTTTGGGGTCATATATAAAGGCTTCCAGGGCGATGCCGCGCTCACAGTGGGCGTTGGCCAGGTCAGCCTTGAAGCTGCACGCTTGATGGAAGCGGCCCGGGCATCCCTGGTGCAGGGGATCGCCGCCGCCCGTGACGGGGGGAACCTGGGTGATATCGGGGCAGCCGTACAGAGCTACGTGGAGCGGAGGGGTTACAGCGTGGTCAGGGAATACTCAGGGCACGGGATAGGCAGGGAGATGCACGAGGACCCGCTGGTGCCTAACTTCGGCAGCAAAGGCGAGGGTCCCAAGTTGAAGGAAGGCATGACGCTGGCGCTTGAGCCGATGGTAAATGCGGGTGACTGGAAGACAAGGCAGAATGCCAATGGCTGGACAGTGCATACTGTCGACAGCAGCCTTTCTGCGCACTTTGAGCATACTATTGCTATCAGGAGCGGCGAGGCCGAGATACTGACCGTGGCGTAAAATTAGCGTATGGATAAAAAAGAAGCAATCGAAGTCGAAGGAACTGTACTTGAATCATTGCCCAATGCTACTTTCAGGGTAGAGTTGGCCAATGGTCACAGAGTACTGGCTCACATATCGGGAAAAATGCGCAGACATTACATAAGGATATTGCCGGCTGACAAAGTACTGGTGGAACTGTCACCGTATGATCTTACAAGAGGCAGGATCACTTACCGCTTCAAGTGAGAAAAAGAATATTATTTTGACATAAAGTGAATAAAGGATTATATTAGTAAACGGTTTTTTTGGAAACGAGGACATATAGGAAATGAAGGTCAGAGCTTCAGTTAAGAAACGTTGTGAGAAGTGTAAAATAATCCGTCGTCGCGGCGTTGTGCGGGTGATTTGCATCAATCCAAAGCATAAACAGCGCCAGGGATAGTCACAGGAGTAAAGTAGAACATGGCTCGTATTGCAGGCGTAGACATTCCAAGGGAAAAGCAGGTGCTTTTTTCCATTCAGTATATCCATGGTATCGGACCAAGCATCAGCAAAAGGATACTGAAGACACTGAAGATAGATCCGACCAAGAAGGTCAAGGATCTTACGGATGAAGAGGTCAGCCGCATACGTGAAAGGATAGACAAGGATTACAATGTAGAGGGGGAACTGCGCAAAGAGGTAACCATGAATATCAAGCGGCTGATAGAGATAGGCAGCCGCCGAGGGATAAGGCACAAGAGGAACCTGCCGGTGAGAGGACAGAGAACGCGTACCAATGCGCGCACAAAGCGTGGAGCCAAGAAGACTGTAGCCGGGCGCGGGCAGAAGCGTGGCGCTACCAAGAAGTAAAGGAGTAACCATATAACATGCCGCAGAAAAAAAAGGTAAGGACAAAGAAACGCGAACGGAAGATGATACATGAAGGCAAGGCCTTTGTGATATCAACTTTTAACAATACCATTATTACGTTGACCGACCCCAAGGGTGGAGTGATCTCCTGGGGCAGTTCAGGAACCGCTGGATTCAAGGGTTCCCGCAAGGGCACTCCGTACGCGGCCCAAATGGCCGCGCAGGGGGCTGCCGTCAAAGCCAAGGAACACGGCTTGCGCCAGGTGGAGGTCTTCGTACGTGGCCCGGGTAGCGGACGGGAAGCTGCCATTCGGGCTATTCAGGCCTCAGGCATCGTGGTGTCCGGGATACGGGACGTGACGCCGGTACCGCACAACGGCTGCAGGCCCAGAAAGAGAAGGCGAGTATAAGAAATGGCGAGATATATTGAAGCTTATTGTCGTTTGTGCCGTCGTACCGGCACCAAGCTCATGCTGAAAGGCGAGAGGTGCTTTACAGGGAAGTGCGCTCTTGAGCGCAGGGATGCGCCCCCTGGACCCCATGCTTCAGGCAGGAAGCGGCGGCCCAAGGTGTCCGAGCGGGGCCTGCAGCTTATGGAAAAACAGAAGGCCAAGTACACTTACGGCACGTTTGAGCGGCAGTTCCGCCGCTTTTTTGAGGAGGCCTCGAGGGCGCAGGGGATTACCGGCGATAACCTCGTGGCATTACTTGAGAGGAGGCTGGATAATGTCGTGTTCCGCCTGGGGTTTGCCGATTCGCGCAGCCAGGCCAGGCAGGTCGTCCGCCACGGGCATATCAGGCTTAACGGACGCAGGACTGATGTCCCGTCCTGCCTGGTAAAAACAGGCGACGTGATCGAGTGGCGCAAGGAGAGCACGAAGAGCGAGTACTACAAGACACTGGTTGAAAAAATTGAGGATAAGAACGTGCCGGCGTGGATGTCGCTGGAAAAAGAGAATATGACAGGCCGAGTTCTATCACTGCCGGCCGCCGGTGAGATAAAGACGAATTTCAATGAGAAATCGATCGTGGAATTCTATTCGCGATAGGAGGATTTTTGGTTCAATTAGCTTTACCAAAAATTGAATGTACCGAGTACCGTGAGGATTACGGCAAGTTCGTTGCCGAGCCGCTGGAGAAAGGTTTTGGTGTCATTCTGGGCAACAGCATCCGGCGTGTGCTGCTTAGTTCTCTGCGCGGTGCAGCTATCACCTCCGTCCTTATCGAGAGCATCACACAGGAGTTCAGCACCATCCCCAACATGAAAGAGGATGTGACGGAATTTCTGATGAATGTGCGAGACATACGCATCAAACTTCTTTCCAGGACCGACGAAGCGGGCAAGATGATGCTCAATGCCAAGGGCAAGTCAGACCTGCGGGCCGGTGATATCAGCGTGGAAAATCCGACCAATTTCGAGATAGTCAACCCCGGCCTTTACCTGGCCACTATCGATTCCAATGAAGCTAAACTGAACATCGAGTTCACGGTTAAAGTTGGCAAGGGATACCAGCCGGCCGGCGCCGGTGATAACGTCGGCATAATCGTTACCAGCGAGGGGACGAGCAAGGAGATATCCATAGACGCGATTTTTTCCCCCGTCACGCGTGCCAATTACACCGTGGAGAGCAGCGGCCCGGGCCAGGGCGCGGGCAAAGAGAGATTGACGCTGGAGATCTGGACCGACAATACAGTGGACCCCATCGAAGCCTTATCTGAGAGTGTGACTATCTTAGTGGAACAATTCAACTGCTTCACGGGATTGGCCAGGACTATTGCAGAGAAAGAGGAAACTGAAGCCTGGCAGAAATCGATACCATCGGATGTCTACAACATGCCGCTGGAAAAGCTCAACCTCTCAACCCATACATACAATAGCCTGCGGCGTGGCGGCATAACCATGACCGGCCAGCTACTGGAGAAAGGCCTTGAGGGCTTGATGTCGCTGGGTGGGTTCGGAGTTAAATCGAGGGAGGAGGTCGAGGTCGTCTTAAAGGACATGGGCGTCGAGATGTCGGGCGCCCCCATTGAGAAAGATAAAAAGAAGAAGGGGCGTGACAAGGATGCCGGCCCTGAAGGTGACAGCGAATGAGACACAGGCTATCAGGAAGAAAACTGGGCAGGCCGGCAGCACACCGCTGGTCTTTATACCGAAACCTTGTTACGGACCTGCTCAATTACGGTAAAATCACTACAACCCTGCCCAAGGCTAAGGAAGCCAGGGGACTGGCTGACAAGATGATTACCCTGGGCAAAGAGGGCAGTCTTGCCTCGCGAAGGCGTGCACTGGCCTTTATCTTCAATGAGCAGGTTGTGGAAAAGGTGTTCACGGTGTACGCACCGAGGTACAAAGCACGCCCGGGCGGGTACACACGTGTTTTGAAGTTAGCGCCACGTGAAGGTGACCGGGCGCCCATGGCGCGCATAGAGATGGTGGAGTAAGATTTACTTCCGCAGTGGAGCTCTTTAACAAGTTAAGAAAAATTGTTCTCGTGGTCGAATATAACGGCGGACGTTATTTCGGCTTCCAATGGCAGAAGGAACAGCCTACTATCCAGGACGAGTTAGAGAAGGCTATTCTAAAGCTGACATGCGAGGAGCGGCGCGTCTTAGCAGCCTGCAGGACCGATACGGGTGTGCATGCCAGGGGACAGGTGGTCAGCTTCAGGACGGGCTCCAAGCTGCCGGTTAAGGCATTTGTCAGCGGGCTTAACCACTACCTACCGCGGGACATCTCGGTGCTCAAGGCGGGTACAGTTTCAGCCAGGTTCAATGTTATGAAAGATGCTGTAAGCCGTGAGTACAGGTATTTGATGTTAAACAGGAGGCCACGGGCGTCCCTGGGGAATGATATGTATTACCATGTGAAAGCGGAGCTTGATGCGGGGCAAATGGACCTGGCCAGCAAACTGCTTATAGGCGAACACGATTTTGCCTCATTTGTCACCGATTGGGACAGGGAGGAGAGCACGGTACGCACGATTTATGACGCGGGAGTGCAGAGGGAAGGCGATGAAATAGCCTTCCATGTCAGGGCCAAATCGTTCTTGACGCACCAGGTGCGCAATATGGTGGGCACCCTGGTGAGGGTTGGAACGGGTAAAATAGGAATCGAGGAATTTAGAAATATATTGGAGATGAAAAAACTGAGCCTGGCCGGGCCTACAGCGCCGGCGTATGGCCTTTGCCTGATGAAGGTTATTTACGAGGAAAATTCGGAGTTTAAATATGAAAACCTATGCACCTAAAGCAAGTGAAATCGAAAGGAAATGGCATCTGGTAGACGCCAGTGGCCAGACCCTGGGCAGGATGTCTTCCCAGATTGCCAGGCTGCTTATCGGAAAGCATAAGGCCATGTTCGCCAACAACACGGACACAGGCGATTTCGTGGTGGTCATTAATGCTGAGAAGATAAGGGTCACCGGGAAAAAGCTCACAGACAAATCCTATTACAGGTATTCCGGCTACCCGGGCGGAATCAGGTCCGTTACCCTGGGCGAGATGCTGCAGAAGCACCCGGAACGCGTCATAGAGCATGCTGTGAAGGGCATGCTGCCCAACAGCAGGCTGGGCAGGGTCATGTACAAGAAATTGAAGGTATATGCCGGCGACAAGCACCCTCACCAGGCGCAGATGGCCGGCCAAAAAGAATCTGACAAAGGGAGCGCAGGCAAATGAGTACAGCAACATATCACCGGGGAACGGGCAGGAGGAAGTGCGCTATAGCGCAGGTTAGGTTATATTCAGGCTCCGGCAATATAATCATCAACGGCAAGCCCTACCAGGAGCTTTTCCCGCTGATTGACCACAGGCGCATGATAGAGCAGGCCTTCTTAGTAACGGATACAGTGGGCAAGTATAATGTTGAGATCAGGGTGGTCGGTGGTGGAATAACTGGCCAGGCCGGCGCCATCAAGCACGGCATCGCCCGCGCCTTAGTTGACCTTAACGAAAGCTTCAAGAGTCCGCTGCGGCAGCACGGCCTGCTGACCCGCGATTCCCGCATAAAGGAACGCAAGAAATACGGCCTCAAACGTGCCCGCAAAGCACCGCAGTACACCAAGCGTTAAAACCGCTGCGTCAGAAATAATGAGGGCCCGCTTCGAAAGAAGCGGGCCCTCGATGTTAAAGGGTAAGCGAGACCTGAATATGAGCGCTTAACTGAGGCAATGGGAGCCTATACCACGGCCTGAGCTAACTTGAGTTGCCGGGCATTTGCCTCGACTATCTTGCGAAAATGGAAGCCGTAGATGGCCATGGACATCGATAACGAGAACGAACGCGGGCGCTTGAACGTCGTCCAGATCACCAGGTCCCAAAAATGCCAGCGTTCCTTTTCACGGATGCCCAGCACCCAGAGAGATTTGAAAAAAGCGCTGAGGTTTTGCGATTTCAGCACCGACATCTTCTGCCGTTTGGGACGGTACTCCCTCAGGAACGTTTTTACCCTGGCGTAATACTGGTTGGGCGCGTAGATGGTGTTCACTATACTGCGGTAGCCGTCCATCAGCTTATTTATATTCATTTTGGGTATGAAATTAATTGATAATTCGGTATTGTTACCCGAGAAGCTGCCGGTCAGGCGCTTTTCGCCTTCGAGGCGTTTATGCAGGCGTGTGCCCATGGGTGCGTTCAGCAGGCCGACCATAGCCGTTACCACACCGCTTTTTTGCACGAAGTTGATAACGTCCTGGAAGATGGATTGGGGATCGCTGTCGAAGCCCACGATGAAACCGCCCTGTACCTCCAGCCCGGCATGCTGAAGCGTTTTTATTGCGGCGATCAGGTCGCGGCTGGAGTTCTGAGATTTGCCGCACTCGGTCAGACTATCTTTATTGGGCGACTCGATGCCGATGAAGACCATGTTGAAATTAGCTTTGACCATGAGGCCGGTCAACTCACTATCATCGGCCAGGTTGATGGAGGTCTGGGTGAAGAAGGAAAAGGGAAAATGCCTCTTCTGTGACCAGCTGAGGATACTCGGCAGCATCTCAGCCTTCAGCTTCTTCTTATTGCCGATAAAGTTGTCATCCACGATGAAAACGCTATTCCGCCAGCCGGTCTGATACAGTGCGTCCAGCTCGCGCAGCATCTGCTCCCTGCCCTTGGTGCGCGGCAGGTGACCGTTGAGCACCACGATGTCGCAGAACTCACAGTCGTAGGGGCAACCGCGGGAATACTGCACCACCATGGAGGAATATTTTTTCTTATCGATGAGGTCCCAGCGCGGCACCGGCGTGGTATTGATATCAGGCCGGATTTTAGACGAATACATTCTCTTCAGGCAGCTGTTCTCCAGGTCGGCCAGAAAGGGCGGCAGGGTGACTTCGCCCTCGTCCAGCACGAAATGGTCCACACAGGCGAAATCCTTGTGCTGCGTGGTGAATAGCGGTCCGCCGGCCACCACCGTGGCGCCCAGCTTCTTGCAGCGTTTGATAGCGATTTTGGCTGACTCCTTCTGCACCACCATGGCGCTGATAAACACCATGTCGGCCCATTTGATATCCTTATCGCCCAGCCGCCCCGTGTTCATATCCACCAGTTTCAGTTCCCACTCAGCGGGGAGCATGGCCGCCACCGTCAGCAGGCCGAGCGGCGGGAAGGCCGCCTTCTTGGAAACGAACTTGAGGGCGTGCTTGAAGCTCCAGAATGTATCGGGGTATTCAGGGTAGATTAAAAGTATCTTCTTATTTATCAGCATCATTAAGTATGACCCTCCTCAGGTCAATCAGGCAAAAGCATACTTTAACATTTCAGCCAAGGGTATAGGTATCATCACCTATTTAGGCAGGGTCACTTTTCCTCGGCCAACCTCTTCTTGAGCAGATCTATCTCCGGAACCGGGCTGGGGTCGGTGCCGTTGAGCATGGCGAGATAGTAGCTGACCCAGTCGCCCAGCAACACAAGGCTCATGACATGTTTGAGGTCATTGCCTCCCTGGCTGTCTATATACTGGTGGGGAATGCTGCGCTGGTCTAAAAGCTCGCCGGTGACCTTATAGCGGACAAGCGTGCGCGGGTGCAGAGACTGGCATCGCAGGAAAAGGACGTACATGCGGTCGGACGTGCCTGCCGGGTAGCGGTAGCCGAGGACTGCGTTGTGATTGAGCTCGGGCAGTGTCTCGAAGAAGGCCCACTGCTTGCTGTTTTCGTTGATCTGCGTCTTCCACCTGCGGGCGACGTCGGTGAGTATACCGGCGCCGTAAACAACGGCAATTTTCCCATGGAGCCTGGCGGCAAGCGTCTTGGCCTGGTTGCGCTCGGCCGGGCTATCGTCCTGCCAGCTTGCTCCAAGAATTTCCAGAGCTCTGATCATGCCGTCCACATCCGCCGCTTCGGCGCTTGTAAAGCCCAGGCTTTGCATTATTGCCAGAAGGGGTAGCAAACTATATCCCAGGGCAGCGCGGGGCGGGGAAGCGTGCTCTATAACAAAAATCGGCACATTGTTTTGGCGGGCCAGTTCTGTCAGCCTGCCTCCGGTTGAGATAACGAGTTTCTTGCAGCCCTTTTTCAGTGCCTGGGTGAAGCCTGAGATCGTTTCCTCGGTATTGCCTGAATAGCTTGCCCCGATGACCAGGGTCTTATCATCAACCCACGCGGGAAGATCATAATCGCGATGTACCAGCACAAGCGGGCGGCTCAAGGGCGCAGCCAGTCCCCTCAGCAGGTCCCCGCCGATGGCCGAGCCCCCCATGCCGAGTATAACTACTTTATCAACATCGGAATAGCCGGAGGGAAGGACGAATTTGGAGGCCTTATCCCAGGCCTGGCGGCACTGGTTTGGAAGGCCGCGTATCTGTGTCCCCATGCCGAATTTATCTAAGGAAGTATAAACGGAACTATCGTCCAGGTTTACCATAGCTCACACCTCCACCATTTCCTGGCCATATTGTATTAGTTTCTGCACCTCTTCCATGGAACCGCACTCGGCGTAGATGCGCACCAGAGGTTCAGTGCCGGAAAAGCGCAGCAGCAGCCATGAGCCGTCCTCCAGTTTGTAGCGGAACCCGTCTCTCGTATCCAGCTTCACAACCTTTTGGCCGCCTATCTTCGCGGCGGGCTCCGCGGACATTTTGGCCAGCATTTGCTGCTTGATTTCATCGGTAGTGTGGATGTCCAGTCTATCGTAGTGATGAGGCCCGACCTTTTTAAAAAGATTTGCCAGCAATTGGGAGGGAGATTTGCCCGTTCTGACGATATAATCGATAAAATACAGGCCGGCCAGCATACCGTCCCTCTCGGGGATGTGCCCACGAAAACCGTAGCCTCCACTTTCTTCGCCGCCGAGCAGGGCCTTTTCCTTGATCATTATGGGCGCTACGTACTTGAATCCCACGGTCGTCTCGAAGACGGGCACGTTGTAGATCTCGCCGATAGTGAAGAGCATATCTGTGGAAGTGAGGGTTTTAACCAGCGGGCCGCGCTCTTTGCGGATATCCAGTAAATACATGGCAAGCAGAGCGAACACTTCCTGCGTGGTCATAAAACGGCCGTTTTCATCGATAATGCCGATGCGGTCAGCGTCTCCATCGGTGGCGAAACCAACCGACGCATTGTTCCTGATGACCTGCCTGGCGAGTTTACTCAGGTTTTTGCTGATGGGCTCCGGCTGTATACCAGGGAAAAGGGGGTTGCGTACACGGTTGATCTCGTGTATCTCGATCTGTCCCCCTTCCAGCAGGCTCTTGAAATAACCGATGCCGGCGCCGAACATAGAGTCTACTACGATCTTCAGTTTGTTCTTCTTGAGCGCCTCGATATTTATCAGGTGGTTGAGCTGCCTTGCATAGGCGTGGTACGGGTCGTGGTAGGTGACGAGCTTTTTCTTAAGCGCCTCGCCGAGGTCGAGGCGCCTGATTGTCCCCTTATCAACCGCGGCGTTGGCGGATTTCTCGATTTGCGATATGACTTCCGTGGGTGCGCTGGATCCGCTGGCGACCTTGTACTTAAAACCGTTGTAGTTGCCCGGGTTATGGCTGGCCGTAATCATAATGGCGCCGTCAGCCTTTAGAGCCGTCACTGTGTAGCTGGTGACCGGCGTGGGCGTGGGCTTGGGAAAGAGGAAAACCCTGATGCCGTTGCCTGCCAGCACCTCGGCCGCAGCCGCGGCGAAATCCTCGGAGGCGAAGCGTGTGTCGTAGCCAACCACGATGCTGCGCTTGCCCGGGCCGGCGTCAGTGAGGTAATCGGCCACGCCCTGGGCGCAGGCGCGCACATTGGCAAAGGTGAAATCTTCGGCAATAACGGCCCGCCAGCCGTCGGTGCCGAACTTGATCTTGGCCGGCATTATTTATATCCCCGCTTCAGCCTTTAAAATCCTGGCTTTGTCGGTCTTCTCCCAGGGAAATTTTACGTCAGTGCGGCCGAAATGGCCGTAGGATGCCGTGGCGCGGTAGATAGGCCTGCGCAGGTCGAAGTACCTGATGATGGCCTCGGGCCGCATATCGAAATGCTTGAGGATAAGCTTGAGTATGGCGGCATCGGAGATATTGCCGGTGCCGAAGGTCTCGATAGAGACTGATAGGGGGTGCGCCACACCGATGGAATAGGCCACCTGGAGTTCAAGCCGGTCAGCCAGTCCGGCGGCCACGCAGTTTTTAGCTATATAACGAGCCATATAGGTGGCAGAGCGGTCTACCTTGGTAGGGTCCTTGCCGGAGAAAGCTCCGCCGCCATGGCGGGCATAGCCCCCGTAGGTATCCACCAGCAGCTTGCGACCCGTGAAACCGGTATCGGAAACAGGCCCACCCACCTCGAAACGCCCTGCGCTGTTGACGTATATCTTGGTATCCTTATCCATCATGGAGGCCGGTATGACGGGCTTGATGATCTTCTTGATAATGTCATTGCGGATGGTGTCGTTATCCGGCGCTGGATCGTGGTGTGCACCGATGACCACCGCCTCGATCCTCTTAGGCTTGCCATAGCTGTATTCCACCGTGACCTGTGATTTGCCGTCAGGGCGCAGGTAGGGGATGATGCTCTTTTTTCGGGCTTCGGCCAGGCGCAGGGTCAGTTTGTGCGCCAGGGCGATGGGGAGAGGCATGAGCTCCTCGGTCTCGTTGCAGGCATAGCCGAACATCATGCCCTGGTCTCCGGCGCCGGTCAGGTCCATCTCGTCCACTTTCTTGCCGCTGGCCCTCACCTCCAGCGCCTTGCTCACCCCGGCGCTGATATTGGGCGACTGCTTCTTGATGGAAACGATGGTGGCGAGGCTCTGATAGTCGAATTGGAATTCGGGCTTGGTGTAACCAATTTCCTTTACAATCTGCCTGACTATATCTGGTATTTCAACGTAAGTCCTGGTCGTTATCTCACCAAGGACGATTACCAGGCCGATGGTGACGGCCACTTCACAGGCTACTCTGGACATGGGGTCGCCCTTGATCATGGCATCGAGTATGCCGTCAGCGACCTGGTCGCATAGCTTGTCGGGGTGTCCTTCTGTAACCGATTCTGATGTAAAGAAATGCTTGGGCGACCTCATAAATGTGTTTTTCATCATTGCTCCTTGCTATTTAAGTTCCTTCTTCCCAACTTCCCAGGTACTTTTGCTGCTCACGTGTAAGCTTATCTATAACAATGTCCATTGATTTCAACTTTAGCAGTCCTACCTCGTTATCGGTCTCCAGTGGGACCGGGTATACGTCGGGCTTGAGCCTGCCTTTATTTTTTACCAGGTATTCCAGGCCCAGCGCCTGGTTGGCGAAGCTCATATCCATAACGCTGGCAGGGTGGCCTTCGGCCGCTGCCAGGTTGATCAGCCGCCCTTCGCCCAGCAGGTATATGCGCTTGCCCCCGGCCAGTTCGTACTCATCCACGAGGCGCCTGGTGCGCCGCTTGGCTGTCGCCATCCTTTCCAAGGCCGGTATGTTGATCTCCACGTTGAAATGACCGCTGTTGGCGAGGATGGCGCCGTTCTTCATCCTGGCGAAATGTGCCCTGTCAATTACGTGCCGGTTGCCGGTCAGGGTAATGAAGACATCACCAAGTGCGGCGGCATGCATAAGGGGCATGACCTGGAAGCCATCCATGGCCGCTTCCAGAGCGCTGATGGGGTCTATCTCGCAGACGATGACGCGGGCGCCCATACCGTGGGCGCGGCGCGCTACGCCGCGCCCGCAGTAACCGTATCCTGCCACGACCACGACATTGCCCGACCAGAGTATATTGGTGGCCCGCGTGATGCCGTCTATGGTGCTCTGCCCTGTTCCATAGTGGTTATCGAAGAAATGTTTGGTCTTGGCATCGTTGACAGCGATAACGGGATATTTCAGCTTTTTAGCCCTGGCCATATTCTTAAGGCGGATCACGCCCGTGGTGGTTTCCTCGGTCCCGCCGATGACATCACGCAGCAACCCGGTCCTCTCCTGGTGTATGGTACTGACCAGGTCGGCGCCGTCGTCGATGGTCAACTGCGGCTTATGGTCAAGGGCTGCCATGATGTGACTGTAATAGGTCTTGTTGTCCTCCCCCTTGATGCAAAACATGGGGAACCCGGACTTGACCAGTGAAGCGGCCACGTCGTCCTGCGTGCTGAGGGGGTTGGAGGCGCACAGCACCAGGTCGGCCCCGCCGGCCTTGAGCGCATAGGCCAGGTTGGCAGTCTCCGAAGTGATATGCAGACAGCCGGAGATACGCATGCCTTTGAATGGTTTCTCTTTCGAGAAACGTTCCTGGATAAGTTTTAGAACCGGCATCTGGCGGCTGGCCCACTCGATGCGGAACTTGCCTTCCGCGGCAAGCTTAATGTCCCCGATATCATATTTCATAAGGCGCTCATCCTCTGCAAAATCGATGCAATAATATTAGGTGTCTCAAGGCGATGCCAGTCGGTCCGCCAGCCCCCTAAAAGAGGCAATTATTATAACAGAATGCCCTACGAAGCATCCAATTACCCTACCGGAACATCTCTTTTCTTGCGCCATAAATCAAGGTGATATAATTAGTGGTGATTTTGAGGTAAAAGAGGTTTATGAATACAAAAATCATTGTCTGTGGGTCACTGGCATACGATAGGATTATGGTTTTCCCGGGATACTTTTCCGACCATATAATCCCCGAAAAGATACACGTACTAAATATCTCTTTCCAGGTGGATGGAATGGAGGAGAGGTTTGGCGGCACGGCGGGCAATATTGCCTATGCGCTTACTCTCATGGGGGAAAATCCCGTTATATCAGCTACCATTGGCCATGATTATCAAGCATACTTTAAATGGTTCGCGAATAACGGCATATCTACCGAAAAGATTAAAATAATCGAGGACGAATTTACAGCCAGCGCCTACATAACCACGGACCGGGCTGATAACCAGATTACCGGCTTCAACCCCGGCGCCATGAAATGCTCCTCCTCCATGGATTTCGACAAGCTCAATCCAAAGGCGACTATTGTTATTGTTGCTCCTGGTAATCTTGAGAACATGCTGAATTACCCGGGTTTCTGCAAGGCCAGAGGGATCGATTATATCTTTGACCCCGGGCAATCGCTGCCGATGTTAAAAGCTGATGAATTGATCCGGGCTATAGAGGGGTGCCGGATCTTGATCTGCAATGATTATGAATTGGATATGATTACAAAAATGACGGGGCAAAAAAAAGAAGCCTTGATGAGGCTGGCCGGAACCATAATTGTCACCAGGGGAGAGCTGGGTTCTATAATCTCAACATCGGATTGTGAAATAAACATTCCTGCCGTTAAACCAAAGATAGTAGTGGACCCAACAGGCGCTGGCGACGCATATAGGGGTGGACTGATCAGTGGTCTGGTCCAGGGCAAGAGCATCGAGCATTGCGCGCGAATGGGCAGCGTATGCGCTTCCTTTGCTGTGGAGTGCTGCGGTACTCAGGATTACAGGTTCAGCCCCGAGGAATTCAGCGAGAGGCTTAATAGATGTCGCTGAGGGAGCCCCGTTGAAAGTTCAGTAACACTACTCAGGTAATTACAATACAGTGCCAGCAACGACCTACTTCAGGGCTATTGAAGGTTCCTATTTAGACAGCGGAGCTTCCAGCGTTATGTTGCCGTTGGCCAACCTGTCCATCCACTCGATCGATTTGAGTTGCTTTTCCAATACGTAGCGGACGTTGTAGCGCAAGATTCCCTTGATCTCCCTTGTCAGCTCGGCGTTGAGCTTGACCCGGCTGGCTGTGTCAACATCGCTGCGCTGCCATAGGCGCAACACTTTCAGAGCGTTCACCGATATGGTACTTGCTGACATATCGGGATAGCCGCATTCCCGGCAGAGCACCCCGCCCTGAGCCGGGTTATAATAGTTGGTTTCCGGCTGGAGCGTGTTGTTACAGTTGGCGCATTTCTGAAGCTGTGGGCTGTAACCCAGGTGGCCCAGCAGGCGCAGTTCGAAGTAACGCACGATGCGTTCCCCATCCCCGGTTTCCGATAGCCCCCTCAGGGTATCGAGGAACAACCCGAACATATCCCTGTCCTCGACGTTCTCCTCGGTAAAATTGTCGACCATTTCAGCGAGATAAAAGCCACATGACATGAGTTCGAGGCTGTCGCGCATGGGCAGGAAGATATCCAGTGCCTGTGCCTGGGTGACTATATCCAGGTTGCGGCCGCGCGCCAGCACAAGCTGGCTGTGTGTGAGCAGTTCGACATTGCCTCCCAGCTTGCTGCGGGGCCGCATGGCCCCTTTGGCAATAGCCCTCACCTTGCCACAGTCCGCAGTGAAGATAGTGAGAAGCCGGTCTGCCTCGCCGAATTTGTGACGCTTTATAATGATGCCGGTAGTACGATAGACCCGCGCGGACATGGGTACGCTAATACATCTCCTGCCGCCCTTCCATGGCGCGGCTGAGCGTAATATCATCGGCGTATTCGAGATCACCCCCGAAAGGCAGGCCGCGGGCCAGCCGGGTAACCCTGATGCCCAGTGGGGAGATCAGGCGCTGGATATACATCGAAGTGGCCTCACCCTCCACGTTGGGATTGGTGGCCAGTATGACCTCGATGA
>JAPLHM010000010.1 GCA_026389635.1 Chloroflexota bacterium
GGAACGACCGTGGTCACGGATTCCACCTGTACCACGGCGGGTATGCACTTTTCATAAAGTGAAATGGCTTTGGCCTCATCGAAGAGGGGCGCCACCTGCACTGATGAGGACGAAGACGGCAGGCTCAGCGCACCCTGATTGGACGGATTGGCCGGGGCGGCGGCGTTGCAGCCGGTGACAAGCAGCACGGCAATAATTACGGCCGCGGCAAACATGCCTCCGCCTGAGCGCCATTTACTAAAATTTTTGGACAAAAACATGTGTAAGCCTCCTGATATTTTGTATCGTTTAACAAGCCTAAAGGTTCTGTGGCCTGAAGAATATCTCGTAATAATAGGTATTCCCCGACTGTGGCTCTATGATGCGCTCGGTGCGGTTTTCCTCGAGGTTGACCTGCACCAGCCAGGTTTTCCCGTCTAATTGCAGCGGCACGATGGCCTGCGAAGCGGCCGGCGTGACCTTTATAATGGAACCACCGATAACCGTCATATTGGAGACGGAGGAGAAGATGGGGAACACCCTGCCCAGGCTTCCACCCCTGTCCATGATGCTTTTTACCCTGGGGTCAGACAGGGCAATATTAACAGCCTGTTCGCGCGTGTTTGGCGCAAGCTCGGGCATGAAAAGTCCCTCGTAGCGCCTCGTACTGACGACCACCTTCACGTTCATATCCACGTCGGCCTCAATAAAATCACCCATACAGCGCCCGCAGACCACACTGGCCATACCGTCCCTAACATCCACGCGGATTATGATGATCTCCCCTGTGCCGTTAAGGCGTTGCTGAATGCCGGGGTCATTTTTGACCACGTCCGCGGCGATGACCGAGGGTGCGGGAGCAGCAAGGTAAAATGACAGGGAAAGCACGGCAGCCACGATAAAGAGCGCCAGGCCGCTGGCGGCGGCCATCCTCCAGGCCGGGGCCCGCAGCCAGTCCAGCAGGCTATTAAATATGTTCCCTGTATAGCCTGACGCCTGTTTGCCCGCGGCCGTGCTGCCGGCATAGGCGCCATCGAGCAGCACCTTTCTCAGCCTGTTCCTGTGACCTGCTATGAGCAGCTCCGGCAGATCTGCTTTCTCCAGTTTCCTGATGAGCGCTTCTTTTTTCATGATGTGGCGCTTCCGTCCAGTAATATAATGTCCTTTAGCTCAAAAGGTTGCATCACTGCATCTTTTCCCTGAGCTTTTCAACTCCCCTGTGCAGGAGGGACTTGATGGTGCCCTCTTTCTTACCCAGTATCTTCACCATCTCGCGTATCTTCTTCTTTTCAAAATACTTAAGGGCTATGACCTCCTGGTAAATAACGGGCAGTTCAGAGATCTTCTTGTGCAGCAGGACAAATTCCTCATACCGGCTGAATTCCTCCTCCGCCTGGTTTATCTCGTCGGCATAGTCGCTGGTATCAGCCAGTTCAGCGATAGATTCAATGCTGGCCACCCGCCTTCCTCCTTCCCTGCGGTAATGATCATTGATCTCGTTGCTGGCTATACGGTAGAGCCAGGCGGCAAAAGGCACGTCCCGCCAGCGGTACTTTTTGATCTGGGAAAAGGCCTTGAGAAAGGTGACCGATGTTATGTCAAGTGAAAGCTGGACATTGGCCGTGCGTTTCAGGGCGTAATTAAATATACGCTTATAATAGATCTCGTACAGTTCGCCGAAGGCTTGCGGTGTATGCTGGGCGCGCTTTACAAGTTCCTCTTCCGATTTCAATTGACCGGGCGTGATTAAAGAATCAGTCTTCATTTGACCGGGCATGTAACACAGTTTAATTGATAACGCAACGGATGCAAAAAAGTTGCAGGGTTAAAATGACCTGTGCCGATAGCAGAACCACCCCGACGCAGGGTGCTACATGCAAATTGTTAATCAGGGACTACTTCTTCAAAGAATCAAGCGCCTTCTGCCAAACCTGGATGATTGCGTAAGGCGTATTCTTATTGAAGCCGATATACAGATCGACTTTATGCACAAAGACCGCCGCCTCGATGGCAGCCGGATCGGCGCCCGCCTTCTTGGCCACCAGATCCACATCCGCCCCTGTGCCCAGCCAGAGGTCTGCCTGTCCGGCCACCAGCTTATTCAGGCCGTCGGCGGTGGAGTCAGTGTATACGAAATTGATGAAACCCTCCTGCGCAAGCTTCTGCTGGCCGGCTTCATCTTTAACCACGGCGATGCCTTTAACCGTTTTAGCATCGTCCAGGCCGCTGACACGTGTAGCTGAGCCTTTTTTAGCGTAGAGCCAGTTTTCGTAAGAACCTATGGGGCCCACCCACATGAAAAGGTTTTCTCTTTCAGGTGTCCTGGCCATGGAATAAAGTGCCGTGTCGGGTTCCAGCATCACTGTCTCGTAGGCCCTGGCCCATGGCAGCACCTCTATCGTGATATTCTCTCCCAGCTTATTGATGATAGCCTTGACTGTCCCGGTGGATGAACCCACCAGGTTACCCTGGGCGTCAGTATAATTGAAAGGCGGGTATTCCTCCGTCATGACCCTTCCTCGGTGGTTTTTACCAAGATTATACACCAGTTTCAGCATTGTCAATAGCTCGGGGATACTGTCGATCGCGTGCAAAGGGTTGCCGTGCGCCAAATGCTGGAGCCACCGGAGCAGGCAATAGTAAGCGCTTCAACTGAAAAGAAACAGCTTATTCCGGAGATCGAGCAGTTTGTATTCTCTCATCAAAGAATACCCTCCCAAACCGGACACTCCGGGCCATTCCCGCATCTTTTCAACAGTTTCTATCAGGCCAGTAGTTAAGCCCTGCGGGACCTATTTTTTCGGGCTGAACTTTATAGCCTGGTCATAAAGGAGCTCCGCCGAGGCTGGCCCGACTCTGGTAGCAGGTTCCATGTATGCACGGACCCCTATGAAGGCATCCTCATCCAGCGCAATGCCATGCGCCTTGGGGCCGGTCGGTACCGCCTTGCAGGCTTTATCCGAATCACAGCTGCGCGCAAATTTGCACACGTACAGGTATTTAGCCAGCGGGTTGCCGGGCAGGTACTGTTCCGCGCTTCCCTCAAATTCAGTGCTGTAGATG
>JAPLHM010000129.1 GCA_026389635.1 Chloroflexota bacterium
AGGCCCCCGGGCAACTTAATATACTGGAATTCGCCTCCGGCGGGACACAAAAGTGGCGGATTATGGCCTCCGTTGGCGATGGTCAGTTGGCCTGTTTCTGTGTCAAGCACCGCGCAGAGCCCGGTGAAAAACATGGAGGCCTCGTTGTCCGGGCAGAGGGTGTTATTTACGCTGAAAAGCACCCTGTCAGGCGTCGGCTCATGCAGCGCTTCGGTGCGCAGCAGGGTCTTGCTGATAGCCATGAAAAGGGCGGCCGGTATACCTTTGCCGCAGACGTCGCCGATGATCAGGCATAGCCTGGAATGGCTGATGAAGAAGAAGTCATAGAAGTCACCGCCTACCTCCCTGGCAGGCTGCATGATAGCGTAGAGGTCGAACTCCCTGCGGTCGGGGAAAGGCGGGAATGTCCTGGGCAGCATGCTGGTCTGTATCTCGGTGGCAACGCGCAGTTCGCTCTCGATCCTTTCCCTGGCGGAGGTCGTCTCCTGCAGGTGGCGTATATAGACTTTGAGGTCCTCCGACATTTTGTTGAATGCCCCGGCCAGGTCCTGGATCTCGTCACCGGTCGTGACCACCAGCCTGTGGTCAAGGTCACCCTGCCCGATCACCTGTACGCCGCGGTTTAAGGCTATGATGGGGCGGGTTATGCGCCGGGCCAGCAGGTAGGCTATGCCCGCCACCACCACGATTATACCTGCCGAGGTAAGTATCATGGCGGTCAGCATTTCATCTATCTGCTTATTGATCTTAGACGAGAAATCGGCCGTGACCGCGTCTATGCGTTCCTTAGTCGCCTGCGCCGGCGCCACAATTTCATCGATGGGCATGGCGATGCCTATCGACCAGCCGGTACTTGTTACGGGGGCGTAGGCGATAAACTTCTCGGCGCCGTCCAACTGGCACCTGCCCACCCCCGCCATGCCGTCAACCATCTCCGCCGCTATGCGGGCTAATTCCGGGTCTTTGGCATTTAACAGGTTGCCCGTCTGGAAGGCCTCATCCCATTTGCGGCCTGTGCCCTGCATACTGGGGTGAGCTATGATATTGCCCTTGCCGTCGATGAGGAACGCATACCCGTTCTTGCCGATTTGCGTGCCTATAATCTTCTGGTTGATGGTCTCCGCCGTCACATCCGCGCCGACAACCCCGATCAGTCTGCGCTTTTCGTCGTAGACCGGCTTGTAGCAGGTGACCATCGGCGTGCCGCTGACTGCATCGATCATGGTGCTGGTCCAGCCGATCGACCTGTTTTGCTTCGCCCTGGTGTACCACTCGCGCTGGCGCGGGTCGAAACCGGCAGGTATGCCGGTTGCCCAGGGATAAAGCTGCGTTACGCCGGATTCCGTGGCCGCATACAGCTGGGTCAAGTTGCGGTTCGCCTGGAAGGCAGGGATGAACACTTTGTCAAGGTTCGCCATCAGCCTCAGATCAGCGCTGACCGCTGAGGCCGTAACCCCCGGGGCCAGCACGCTGACCGAAGAGGTATAGATGGTGTCAGGTTGTTCGTCCTGGTAATACGTGCGGCCCCCGGGGAAATCCGCCGGCCTTTCCCAGAGGTCCGACATGTAGCTGGCCACCAGCGATGTTTCAGATTCCACCTTGTCGAAGAGTGCGTCGCTGATGGCTGCCTGGTCTATGGCCAGCGCCAGGAGCTGCTCCCTGGCCTGCTTCTGGAGGGCATCGGTGCTGTCACTGACGGCGCTGGCGCCCAGCGAGGCATTGCTCTCCAGCGCGTACCTGCCCATGCCGGCCATATTGTTGAGCGCTATGGCCGAGAAAAATGATAGCGACAGGAGGGACAGCCCCAGCAGTATGAGCAGTATCTTGCCTGTGATCTTGAGCTTAATCGGCGGCATCGGAATTATAATATCACAACGGCGCTCTTATCAGCGGCTACGTCGGCCGGGTTTAAAAAGGTTGACAGGCACGAAACCTTGATCTAAATTGTCGGTATGACAAGGTCCATTGTGCTCGCTTCGGCTTCGCCCCGCCGCAGGGAGCTGCTGGAAAATATCGGCCTCAAGTTTAGCGTGGACCCGGTTGAGATAGCTGAAATCCAGGCCAATAGTTTGAAGCCTGCTGAATTAGCCAAAGCGCTCTCACTGCGCAAGGCGCGGGCGGCGGCGGCACGCCACGCGGATTCAATTATTATAGCCGCGGACACGTTGGGTGTGCTGGACGGGGTGATATTAGGCAAGCCGGTGGACGCACGCCACGCGCGCAAGACGCTGGCTGCGTTAAGCGGCAGGCGCCACAGCGTGATAACGGGGTTTAGCGTGATTGATACAGCCACAGGCAGGGCTGTTTCGCGGGCGGTGGAGACCAGGGTGTATTTCAGGAAGATAGGCCGTCCGGAGATCGATAGGTATGTCAGGACGGGTGAACCTCTGGACAAGGCGGGTGCCTATGCCATACAGGGACTGGGGGCGCTGCTGGTGGAGAGGATTGAGGGCGATTATTATAACGTCATCGGCCTGCCGCTATGTGCGCTGGCCGGGGTGCTGAGGAGATTTGGCATAACTCTGCCGGCCTGATCTCAGCGCGCGCGTGCGGCGCATTCGCCCGCCAGGTAACCCGTGGAGAAGGCCGCCTGCAAGTTGAATCCGCCCGTGTCGGCATCCAGGTCGAGCACCTCTCCGCAGAAATA
>JAPLHM010000109.1 GCA_026389635.1 Chloroflexota bacterium
GCGAAATCCATAGTCCTGTTCTGCGGCGCCTGTGAACCCAATTATGCCAGCTGCATGGATTTAACAAATCTCGAGGTCATCTTGCAGAGCGACTTGATCGACCGCTACTTCAAAGGCGGGAAATTAGATGCGGAGATTGACTACTATGCAGGCTGCTACCGCTTCCGGCGTAAAATCACCGATAAGCCCGTGAATGTCGAGTCGGCCAGGCGCGTTTTTAACAAGATCGAAGGCCTCAAGGTGAACGACCTGGATAACAAGCTGTGCTGTTATATCCCTCCGCACCTGGAACAATTAATGGGCAGCGTAAAATCCGGCACAGTGGTAAATATCTGCACCGGCTGTTATTTTAACCTGAAAACCAGGATGGCCGGGGACGGATCAATGCAGGCCAAAATGCTGCCGGAGATTGTCTGGGAATCCCTGGATAAAGCATAGCCTGCGCTCGGACTGAGCAAAATATATGAAGAGGTGAACTATGCCTGAATTAGCAGATTACCGCAAAGCAGGTGTCGAACTGTATGAGAAACTGCACCTGGCCACCTTCCCTGTGGCCATTAAATACATAAAGGACGAGTCTGAAATACCGCCCAAAGCCGTAAGGCCTTCTCAAGCGGGACAGAAATGGTCTCTTTGCCAGGCGATCACTTATTCGCGCAGGTGGGGATGGACCGTATCTATGACGTCTGACGATAACTTCTGCACGCCCGCCACGGCCTCGCACAGGTGGGTCGACGTGTCCGCTGACGACCTGCTGCAGAGCCAGCTTTTCCAGGCCTGGCACAAGGACGCTGAAGCCGAGAAAAAAAGGCTCAGGCACGGCCTTGACCAGGTCGGCGAGGGCAACCTGCCCGGGCTGAATCAATACTGTGGCTTGATCAGTTCGCCCCTGGCCCATGCCCCGCTGATCCCGGACAGCGTCGTGGTTTTCGGCAACGGGGAAAATATCAACCATATTATCCATGCCCTGACTTATGAGGGCGAAAACTACCCTACATCGACCTTCGAGGGTTTCGGTGAAACCTGCATAAAAGGCGGCCTCGTGCCCTTTATAACAGGGATACCCCAGATCGTCATACCGGGCATGGGGGACAGGACTTTCTCCGGAGTTTACGACTACGAGATCGCCATCGGCATGCCTGCCGGCCTGCTCTTCATCGCGGTTGAGAACTTATTCAAATCCGGGGGCAGGCTCAACCTGGGCAACCCGGTCAGGACGCTGCTGGCAACAGGGATCAACGAAAATATCACACCCGGCTTCAAATATTTACGCGCTAAAATAGACGGGCTGGAAAAGAAAAAAATCAAAGAAAAATGACCGACTAACAAAATGTGTTAAAATTTCAGCCAGTAACTGAAAACACCGGGCGGACTTGTCAATCTGCTCTGTCTCATATTAGTTAGCAGGCAGTATCATCTGCCGGGGAGGCACATTTATGAAAGCAAGGATTTGGCTTATCGTCATTTCGTGCATGGCTGTGGTAGCCGTGGGCGCCTGGCTGGCGCTGTGGGGGATGGATGAGTATACACAACGCCAGGCAGACGGCCGTCTCAACTTCGATGTCAGCCGCCTGCCCTCGCAGGACTACACGGTCGGAAGCTTCACAGTGCGCTGGCAGGCCGGCGACGGCGGTTCCCTGGCCGTCTACCATCAATCCGTCACGGATATCAAAGCGGCGCAGGGTGCACTGACTATCTCAGGCACAATTTCGGGAGGCAGCGAACACGTTCCGTATACGTTCACTTTCAGTGAACATGCGCTGGACAACCTGGGTTTCAATGCGGTGCTGGACGATAAAAGCATCAACCGCCTCTTTCTTACTTACCGTTCGGACCAGGACGAGCATTTCTTCGGCTTCGGCGAGCAATTCTCTTACTTTGATATTAAAGGCCGCCGCCTGCCCATCTTCTGCCAGGAGCAGGGCGTTGGGCGCGGCGACCAGCCCATCACGACCGGGGCCAACCTGACCGCCGGCGCCGGCGGTGACTGGCATACCTCATATGCCGGCGTGCCGCACTATATCACC
>JAPLHM010000158.1 GCA_026389635.1 Chloroflexota bacterium
ATTTTTTCAGATAATGCCTTATTTACCCCCCTGTTGTACGCATCCGCTATTTCTTTAGCCGCGGGAGAAAATTTAGCGACTTCGGTAGATGTGGAACCGGCCCAGTTCATTCTCCTGAAAAACCTGTCGATTTCAAGCATTTCATCACTCGAATCGAGGAGTTCGGATGTACGCCCCTGGCCGAGAATACGCATCAAAAGCATCTGCATCCCCCTGTCTCTGCCATGCGCGTAACCCATCAACTCAAGCGCCTCTTCCCTGTCTTTGCCATCGACGTGACATACACCGTGCTTGTCCCTCCAAATTTTACCTGGTATGTTCATATTTCCTCCTTATTTCCTCGGCTTCGGCCCGGGCATGGGACGCGCTGACTGCCAGCAGAATCAATTCTACCACGTCCCCTTTATGTTATACTTTTCTCTCTACTGAAAAGGAAGGTAATGATATGTCAAGAGCAGACGGACGTGCAAGTGATGAGATGAGGCCGGTAAAGATTACCCTGGGCTACCAGGATTACCCGGAGGGGTCGGCCCTTATCGAGATAGGTAAAACCCGGGTTATATGCGCCGTGAGCGTGGAGGAGAGGGTACCGCCCTTTCTCAAGGGGCAGGGCAGCGGTTGGGTCACGGCCGAGTATGCCATGCTGCCGCGGGCGACGCACACGCGCACCTCGCGCAGCCCTGACAGGCAGCAGGGCCGATCGCAAGAGATTCAGCGGTTGATCGGGCGCAGCCTGCGCTCGGCCGTGGATATGGACTCCCTGGGTGAAAGGACCTTTGCTATCGATTGCGATGTATTGCAGGCCGATGGAGGGACGCGCACGGCCAGTATCACGGGTGCATATGTGGCCCTCTACGTGGCTATCGCCCGCTTAAGAAAACAGGGCATCTACAAGGTCATGCCGGTCAAATGTGCGGTGGCCGCAACCAGCGTGGGCGTGGTCGACAGGGTGAAGCTGCTGGACCTGTGCTACGACGAGGACTTCCGTGCCGGGGTTGATTTCAACGTGGTCATGACTGACAAGGGCGAGTTTGTGGAATTGCAGGGCACGGCGGAGGGCAAGCCCTTCTCCAAGGATACAATCGATGCACTCATCGCGCTGGCGGAAAAAGGCATAAAGCAACTCTTCGAGGAACAGAAAAAGGCGCTCAATAGTCTGCGTTAACAAAAAGGGGCGCGCCGCAGGGCGCGCCCCTTTTTTTGCGTTCTATTGCCTGGCCATGTCTATGCGGGCCAGCATCTCGTGGTGGACCAGCGGTTCGCCGCTGACATCGATCACCACTCTCTTGATTGTTCCCGTGAATTTGAATGGTGCTGCGTAGTCGTCGGTAACGGGTTCGCCGTCATCCCCGCCGCACGAAAGGTTGCCCCCCAGATCGTAACAGATAGCTGAAGTCACGGGGATCGCGATCTCGCCGGCCTTTTCGTCGTTTATGTACAACCGCCCGGTGCCGGCCGCCCCCTTGCCTTTGAATATATCCGGCTCGCCCTTTTTCTCGAACTCGTAGCACAGCTTGCAAGTGCCGGCAGGAATTTCGCGGTCGGAGGTGACCAGGTAGCTGGTGATGCCGGCATAGTTGTACGCGTAGCGCAGCCGTTTTTCCTTCACATACAGCGCCCAGCCTCCGAAGCGGCCGCCCTGGCAGATCAGGACTCCCTCGGCGCCTCCTGCGGGTATGACTACCTCTGCGGAAACTGTATGCGAGCGGTTCTTCGTATCGGCCGCGACCCTCCCAACGATCCTGGCGCTGCCGGAGTAGTAGATGTAGCGCTGGCGCGGCTTCTCGATCTGTGGACGCGGATCCAGCGACCGAGTCGGCCCGCGGCCGTCCAGCGGCAGTACGTTATACTTGCCGGCCTCAGTCCACCAGCGGGAGATCATTTCCCGAAGGATTTCCGGGTACTTGTCCGCGACGTTGTGGGCCTCGGCATAATCTTCATCCAGCTTATACAGCTCCCAACCGCCGGCCTCCATTTTCTGGAGGTCTTTCAGGGACAGAGGCGCTCCGAAGCTCTTGCCCGACTCGGCAAAGGATGTGCCTGGCCAGGGGCAAACGGCGCGCCAACCCCTGTGATAGATTGCGCGGTGGCCGAACATCTCGAAATACTGTGTCTCGTGGCGTTCCGGGGCCTTCGCATCTTCAAATGTGTAGGCGAAGCTGATGCCCTCGATGGGCGACTGGGAAACGCCCCTGATGAACTCCGGCGGCTCGATCCCCGATATCTCCAGGACAGTTGGTACCAGGTCTATGGCATGGGTGTACTGGTTGCGTATCTGGCCTTTGGATTTGATGCCTGCAGGCCATGACACTACGCAGGGGTCCGAGACACCGCCGCGGTATGTCTCGCGCTTCCAGCGGCGGAATGGGGTATCGCCAGCCCAGGCCCAGCCCCAGGGGTAGTGGTTGTAAGATAGGGGTGTGCCGATGTCGTCGATCCTGGAGAGGGTGCGCTGCACGTCCTCCGGTATCAGGTTGAAAAACTCGTTCTCGTTGATCAGGCCGTGCGGTCCTCCCTCGGAGCTGGCGCCGTTATCCGAGACGAACATTATCAGCGTGTTTTCCAGCTCGCCCAGGTACTGCAGAAAATCCATCAGGCGGCCGAACTGGTGGTCCATGTGGGACGAGAAACCGGCAAAGGCCTCCATGAAGCGTGCAGCCAATCTTTTCTCATCGGCGGAGAAGCTGTCCCACGCCGGCACATCTGGGTCGTGGGCCGGCAGGTCGGTGCCCGGAGGTATGATGCCCATATCGATCTGCCTCTTGTGGACTATCTC
>JAPLHM010000178.1 GCA_026389635.1 Chloroflexota bacterium
TTTGTGGCGCAGTGCGGAGGAAGAATATAAGGGGGAGCGTTACCTTTACTTAGTGGGAGAGCAGGCATTTGACTGGCTGCGACTGGCCGAGAGGCTTTGCTACGAGATCAGTGAGTATGTACCTGAAGATGAACTGATCAACCTGCTCTTTTTTGACCGCTCCCCTGTGGAGATTAGCGAACTGGAATTCAAGCAGGCTCTGGGGCCGGCCAAGTACCGCGCTTATCTAAACTACCTTTACGGCGTGCTGATTGAGCAGGCTTTGCTGCTCGCCACCATCTACGAGGTGAGAAAGGCCAGTATCATGCCCCTGGGCCCGGAAGAGGAGGCGGCCAGCGCATACAGGAGAATCTATCACGCGGAACTGACTGAACTGCTGAACGCATTTCAAAAAGAGATGAAGTACCCGCGCCGCAAATCGCTAACGTTGACAGAGATGAAGGAATTCACTTACTGGCTGTTCCGCTACCGGGTAAAGACCAGCGAGAAACCCAGGGTGGCCAGCGACACAAAGAAAGCGCTGCTGCTGATGTATCGTAAGATGTCCAGCCGTGGCTCTCAGCCGAGCTGCTGAAGTTCGGCCTGCATGCGGGCGAATTTATCCTGGTATTCCTGCAGCCTGCTTCTTTCCTTATCTATCACCGCGGGTGGCGCTTTGGTAGTGAATTGGCTGTCGGCCAGGCGTCCGCTGAGGCGGTTTATCTCGCGGTCCAGTATCTCCATCTCCTTAGTAAGGCGCGCTTTCTCGGCTTCTACGTCCACCATGCCGGCCAGTGGGATCACGACGTCGGCGTCCTTCAGCACGTAGACCATGGCCTTTTCGGCGTTAGCCGGGCGCTGCTTGCGCGGCAGTATGCTCAGCGGCCTTGTCTTTGCCAGGGTTTCGATAACGGCAGACTTGGCTTTGAGGTCAGCCAGGTGGCCGCCGGCATAGACGCTTGATTCTACCCACTTGCCCATCTCGACCTTGTATTCGGCGCGGGCGTTGCGGATGGTACGCACGACCTCCATGACCGTTTGCATAACCTGCTCGGATTCCGCGTCAAGCAGTTTTGCGTTAGCTTGCGGGTACGGGGCAATGATGAGAGCAGGCGATTTAAGCGTTCCCTCGGGAAGGCGTTCCCTGAGGTTTTGCCAGAGTTCCTCGGTGATGAAAGGCATGAAGGGGTGCAGCAGGCGCAATGACGTTTCCAGTACGAAGGCCAGCACGGCCATGGGTGAATTTGCCTTGCCCAGCCGTTGCTTGGATATCTCAATGTACCAGTCGCAGAATTCGCCCCACAGGAAATCGTGTATCTCCTTCTCGGCCTCGCCGAATTGGAAGCCTTTCATCAGGGTATCGACTTCCCTGACCAGGCGGTTGAGCCTGGAGATTATCCAGCGGTCCTCGATCTCTTTCTGACTTTTCACAGCGGCGTCGGCCAAGGCCTTGGCGGTGACCGGCTCTGCCTCAAGCGCCTTGAGCACAAAGCGCCCCGCGTTCCACAGCTTATTGGCGAAATTACGTCCCGCTTCCAGGCGGTTCTGTCCCATATTGAGGTCGTTGCCGGGCGCGGTGCCGGTGGTGAGGGCGAAGCGCAGGGCATCGCAGCCGTACTGGTCGATGGCGGTCAGGGGGTTGAGCACGTTGCCCTTCATCTTGCTCATCTTCTCGCCCTTCTCATCGCGTATCAGGCCGTGCAGGTAAACCGTGCGGAAGGGCACGTCCCCCGCGTCCTCGATGCCCATCATGATCATGCGCGCCACCCAGAAGAAGAGGATATCGTAGCCGGTCTCCATGACTGATGTGGGGTAAAAATACTTGAGGTCTTCGGTCTGGTCGGGCCAACCCAGTGTGGAGTGCGGCCACAGGCCCGAGCTGAACCATGTGTCCAGCACGTCGGGATCCTGCTCGAGTTCGCCGCTGCCGCACTTGCTGCATTTTGCGGGGGTATCGATAGACACTGTCATTTCGCCGCATTTCCCGCAGTACCAGACCGGTATGCGGTGGCCCCACCAGAGTTGGCGGCTGATGCACCAGTCGCGGATATTCTCCATCCAGCTGAGGTATATCTTTGTGAAGCGCTCGGGGATTATCTGTATGCGCCCGTCCCTGGCCGCCTCGACGGCAGGCGCGGCCAGCGGCGCGATTTTTACGAACCACTGCTTGCTGACCTCGGGTTCGATGATGGTGGAGCAGCGGAAACAGTGAGGTATGGCGTGAGAATAAGGCTCGATCTTCTCCATCAGGCCGGCCTTCTCGAAATCATCCACTATTTTCTTGCGCGCCTCAAACCGGTCCAGCCCGGCATAGGGTCCGGCGTTATCGTTCATGCTGGCATCGGGGTTGAGTATGTGTATAACCGGCAATCCGTGGCGTCCGGATATCTCGAAGTCCACCGGGTCGTGGGCAGGGGTGACCTTGACCATACCTGTGCCGAAGGCCCTGTCGATGATCTCGTCGGCTATGATGGGGATTTCCCTTTTTATAACCGGCAGGATGACTTTTTTCCCGATCAGGCCGCTATATCTCTCGTCCTCGGGGTTGACGGCCACGGCCGCGTCTCCCAGGTAGGTTTCAGGGCGGGTGGTGGCCACGGTTATATAGCCGCTGCCGTCCGCGTAGGGATACTTCATATGCCACATGTTGCCGGTGAGGTCCTTGCTCTGCACCTCGAGGTCCGAGAGGGCTGTCCTGCACCTGGGGCACCAGTTGATGATGCGCTCGCCGCGGTAGATCAGTCCCTTGTCGTAAAGGCGTACGAAGGCGGTCTTGACCGCTTTGACAGGCCCGTCATCGAGTGTGAATTTTTCCCGCGACCAGTCGCAGGATGCGCCCAATCGCTCGTGCTGGTGGGTGATGGCGCTGCGCGACTTGTTGGCCCAGGCCCAGGTGCGTTCCAGGAATTTCTCGCGGCCTATCCCGTGGCGGTCCAGCCCTTCTTTGGCCAGTTCCTTCTCTACCACCACCTGTGTGGCGATGCCGGCATGGTCAACGCCCGGCAGCCAGAGCGAGGGTTCGCCCAGCATCCTGTGCCAGCGCGTCATAATGTCCTCCAGCGTTGCCGTCAGGGCGTGGCCCACGTGCAGTTCGCCGGTGACGTTGGGCGGGGGCATGATGATGGTGAAGGGCTTTTTTTTCGGGTCGATTTTTGGCTTGAAGTATCCGCCATCCATCCAGGACTTGTAAATCCCTTCTTCGACCTGCTTGGGCTCGTAGGCTTTGGGTATTTCAGACATGTTTAACCCCGTGTTTATCGAATATCATCATCGGTCTTGGGCAGTTTGAATATCCAACCGGCGACTCTGCGCGCGAAAAACATAAGAATCCATGAATAAGCGGCCAGGTCGGCGTTGATAAAGGCCAGCCCGATCGATAAGGTAAAAATGACGGGCGCAACCAGGTTCATTATTATACCGCGCTTAACCTGTGCCGGGCCAAGACGCGCGTCAACCAGCTTATTGCGGACTGCGTATATCCATAGGCCGGTGGCCATATAGCCGGCGCAGGCCAAATTGGCCGCATAAAGGGCGACACTGGCTGTCCCGAAGAAATCGCTCAAAACGCTGGTAGAAAAGGGGATCAATACTATGAACATGAGGAAGATAAGGTTGAACCAGAGCAATCCCGTGTTATACTTGCAGATAACGCGGAGCTGGCGGACGTGGATAATCCAATAGAGCCCGATCACCAGGAAGCTGATGAGGAAGGCCATGAAATGAGGCCATAATTGTAGCAGCGCTTGCGGGAGATCTGACTTTGTGGTGCTTAGGGGCAGAACGATATTAAGTATCAGCAGAGTGATGGCAAAGGCGAATATGCCATCACTGAAGTCCAGCAGGCGGCCGAGGACTTTTTCAATGGCCCCAGAGGCCTTTTCATCAGCTTTCATAACGAGGTTATTTAAGCTTGCGTCAACGCTAAATCTTTATTAGCTTCAATAATAAGAGTGATAGCCTCTTTAAGATTCGCTCTGACCTCTTTAATAGTGCGGCCCTGAGTATTGGCACCCGGTAACTCTTCAACATAGCCGGCATACCATTTACCATGTTTTTCAATTATCCCTGTGAATTCACGTATCATGTAAATATCCTCATCTCAGTAGAGTAATTAGTTTATCCAATATCTTGTCCGCCACCTCGCCCTTGGGCAGGAGCGGTAGGTTTTCAACTTTGCCCTTGCTGTCGATGATGGTGACACGGTTGGTGTCGGCGCCGAAGCCGCAGTCCATCTCGGTGATATCGTTGGCCACAATTAAATCTAGGCCTTTTCTTTTCACCTTTTCTTTGGCGTTGGCGACCACGTCGTGACTCTCGGCGGCGAAACCGACGCGGATGAAACTGCCCTTGACCTGGGCCAGTATGTCGGGGGTCTTCTCCAATTCAATAGTCAGTTCATTTAAATCCTGGCGCTTGATCTTTTGTGAAGAGGCCTTGACCGGGCGGAAGTCGGCCACGGCGGCTGCCATGACGAGCGCATCGGCCTTTTTCACCGCTTCCTGGACGGCCTTTAACATATCCTCTGCCGTTTTGACACCGATTATCTTGAGGCCCGGCGGCGCGGCCAGGGCGGTTGGGGCACTGATGAGGGTGACCTCCGCCCCGCGGTTACGCGCCGCTTCGGCGACGGCGTAGCCCATCTTGCCGGAGGAGTGGTTGGTCAGGCAGCGCACTGGGTCCACCGGCTCCTGCGTTCCCCCCGCAGTGACCACTATATGTTTGCCTGCAAGATCGCCCTTCCTGCCCAGCGCCTGCAGGGTGATGCCGTATATATCGTCCAGTCCTGTGAGCCGCCCCAGTCCCATCTTGCCCGAAGCTAACCTACCGCGTGCCGGACCCACAAAGGTGAAACCGCGCTTTGTAAGTTTTGCCACGTTTTCTCTGGTAAACGGGTTGGACCACATATTATCGTTCATAGCCGGCGCGATCACGACCGGCGCTTTGGTGGCCAGCACTGTGCAGGAGAGCATATCGTCGGCCATCCCGCAGGCCATTTTGGCGATGATGTTGGCGGTGGCGGGGGCGATCAGGACGACATCCGCCGCCTCGGCCAGTGCCACGTGCTCCACGCTGAATTCCGAATCGATATCCCACATGGTGGTCACCACCGGGCGTCCCGTGATATTGCGGAATGTGAGGGGCGCGATAAATTGCTGCGCTGATTCCGTCATGATGACATCAACGCGGAAGCCTTCCCCGGTGAAGCGGCTGGCAAGCTCGGCTGCCTTGTACGCGGCTATGCTGCCGGTCACTCCCAGTACGATGGTTTTCATTTTATCTGCCATATAATTACCCTTTCACGGGCGCAGCTGAAGCAACGCCCCTACATGTAACTGTAATGCCAGTCCTTTTCGCGGGCGCAGCCAAAGCAACGCCCCTACAAATGTCCATAAAGTCAGTCCCTGTTCATATTATAAATCAGGCGAAGGCCGATGAGGGTAAGATCCTGGTTGACGATCTCTATTACGCCGGTGGCCTGCTGGGCCAGGCCGGCGAAGCCGCCAGTCGCGACCACACGGGCCTTTTCATCCAGCTCGGACTGTATACGCAGTACCAGGCCCTCGATAAGGCCTATATAGCCGAATACGATACCGGATTGCATGGCGGCCACGGTGTTGCGGCCGATGGCTTTTTTGGGGATTGTCAGCTCGATCCTGGGCAGGACAGCCGTGCG
>JAPLHM010000173.1 GCA_026389635.1 Chloroflexota bacterium
CTCGGCCGGGATGGCCACGATAACGTGGTCCACCGGGCCTGGTATGGCCGAAACCGACGGGTAGCAGGCCATCCCATAGGCCTCGCTGTACTTCGGGTTAACAGGGTAGATGGCAGGGAAGCCGGCGCCCTTGAGCGAGGCCACAGCCCATGCCGCGAACGACATGACATTTTCAGGCGACGCGCCGACTATAGCCACGCTGCGCGGGTGGAATACCTCATCCAGCGTAAATGATCGCATTTCAGGCACGGCATTTATAATATCAATATGAGACAGCTTTATCAATTTAGCTGCCCGCAGATGTTATATCGCCTGCGCACCCGTATTTGACATGCCTTTGCCGACTATTTAAACTTGCAGCAGCTTTCCCCTGGCTGAACAGTCGACTACCTCTAATATGATTACTGCTGTAACCGGAGCATCCGGTCACCTTGGCGTCAACCTGGTCCGTGCCCTGATCGCCCACGGCAGGGACGTGCGCATCATAACGCATAACAGCACGCTCGGCCTGGAAGACCTCAAGGTTGAGCGGCGCAGCGGCGACATCAATGATCCCGATTCGCTGGCCGGGGCCTTTGAAGGCGCCGATGTTGTATACCACCTGGCGGCTTATATATCGTTGCTGATGAGTGACCGGGAGCGCTGCACGGCGGTAAATGTCGAGGGCACGAGGAACGTAATCGAAGCCTGCCGCCGCAACAATGTGAGGCGGCTGGTGCATTTCAGCACGGTCCACGCCCTCTGCAACGAGCCGCTTGATACGCCTGTCGATGAGAACCGGCCCCTGGTAGAGTCGCGCAGGTCCGCGCCCTATGACCTTTCCAAGGCCGCCGGCGAAAGGCTGGTGCGCCAGGCTGCCGGGGAGGGGGTCAACGCGGTGATTATCAACCCTACCGGCGTTATCGGCCCATACGATTACAAGCCCTCGCATTTCGGGCAGGCGCTGATAATGATGGCCGAAGGCAGCATCCCCGTGCTGCTGGAAGGCGGTTTCGACTGGGTGGACGCCCGGGACGTGGCCGAGGGCGCCATAAAGGCCGAGCAGGCGGCCCCGCCGGGAGCGAATTACCTGCTTTGCGGCGCCTGGCTGTCGCTAAAAGAGGTAGCGGCCATTGTTGCGCGTATAATGGGCAGAAAACCTCCCTCGCTGGTTTGCCCGTTCACTGTGGCCAGGGCCTCTGCCCCCATCGTAACGGCAGTATCGCGATGGACAGGGGTCAGGCCTATCTTCACCAGCGTTTCCCTCAAGGCACTGGCCAGCAACCGCAATATCAGCCACGCCAGAGCCACACGGGAACTGGGATATGAACCGAGGCCTGTCAGTCAAACCCTGGCCGACACTATCAGGTGGTTTGAGGACAACGGCTTTATAAAAGGAAGAGGGCATCAACAGCGGCAGTAATATGACTTCGGATACCGTTTACAACATAATTTTAATCGCCTGGCTGGTGCTGTCCCCGCTTATTTTTACCGGCCTTTTCTTCGTCGTGGCCCCCTACGGACGCCATATCAAGAGCGGGTGGGGTCCTTCCTTGGACAGCAAGCTTGGCTGGGTCATCATGGAGGCATGTTCACCTGTAATATTTGCCCTCTGTTTTATACTGGGAAAGGCGCCGCTTTCAATCACCTCGGTCATCTTCCTGCTGATGTGGGAGGCCCACTACGTCCACCGTGCCTTTATCTATCCCTCCAGCCTCAAGAGCTCCCACGATAAGATGCCGCTTTCAATCGCGCTTTCAGGCATCTTCTTTAACCTGATGAATGCCTGGCTCAACGGTTACTACATATTCACCCTGTCGGGCGGCTACCCCGACCAATGGCTGTACGACCCGCGCTTTGTCGCCGGCGCCGCTCTTTTCATCGCGGGCTTCGTCATAAACAGGCATGCCGATTTTACCCTGGCCAAACTGCGTAAACCGGGTGAGACCGGCTACAAGGTCCCGCAGGGCGGGCTGTACCGCTGGATATCCTGTCCCAACTATTTGGGCGAGATACTGATCTGGACAGGCTGGGCACTTGCCACATGGTCTCTGGCGGGTCTGAGCTTCGCCCTCTGGACAGTGGCCAACCTTGCGCCGCGCGCCATGTCACACCACACCTGGTACCACAAACACTTCCCGGACTATCCCCCCGGACGCAAGGCGCTGGTACCCGGTATCTGGTAAACGGTTGTTGCGACGCCCCTGCACGCCGTCAATCGATGACTTCCATAAAAACGCTGTTCGACGTAAGCACGCCTGAGGGCGGCAAACGGAAGATACAACCATCCCTCACCAGCATCTGCAGTCTGACCAACTCATCCAGCCGGGCTTCCAGGCTATTGATCGAATCCCGCCCGTACCTGCCGGCCATTTCCTTCATATCCAACCCTTCTTCAACCAGGCGCAAGCGCAGCACTGCCTCCTCACCTGCCTTGCGACGGTCGTCCAACCTCTCCTCCCCTTCCCTGACAGATAACGGGGCATCAAGATACCTTTGCAGGCTGGGGGCGTTCCTGTAGCGTTTCCCCCCGCTGTGGGACGCCGCCGCGGGGCCCAGCCCGATATAATCCCCTCCCCTCCAGTAATTGAGGTTGTGCAGGCACTGACTGCCGGGCAGGGAAAAATTGGAAATCTCGTAATGCGCGAAGCCGCGCTCCCCCAGCATATCAACTGCCGATTCAAAAAGGCCGGCCTGGTCGTCTTCGGAGGGTAAATCCGGTGGAGGGGACCTGTAAAAGGCAGTCCCCTCCTCTATGGAAAGACAGTAGGCCGATACGTGGTTAATGCCAGCGCCGATCAGTATATTGAGCGTGTCAGCGAGGCTATGCGTGGTCTGGCCGGGCAGCCCTATCATAACGTCAGCCGATATGTTTTGAAAACTGCTGTGCGATGCGGTATCAATAGTCTCCAGTGCCTGTTGCCTGCTGTGTGCCCGCCCGGCCTTTCTCAACTCTTCAGCATTTAAAGATTGTGCCCCCATGGAGAGCCGCCTGACCCCAAGGCTGTACGCCGTTTGCAGGAAATCACTTCCGGCAGACTCCGGGTTAACCTCGATGGTGGCCTCGTGTAAATGCTCAAGGTCAAATCTGCGCGAGAGTCCGTTAACAAGCTTTTCCAGCCTGGCAGGGCCCAGCAGGCTGGGCGTACCACCCCCGATATAAAGCGTGGCAAAGCTCTGGCCCCCGTAGCTGTCAGCTTCGGCGAGCAGCACATCGATATACCTGTCCACCAGTTCAGGCGCAGCGACCAAGGAGTAGAAATCGCAGTAATGGCATTTACTGACGCAGAAAGGGATATGAATGTAGAGGCCACGCATGGCAACAGCCTAATCGTCTATTTTCATGAGCGACAGAAAGGCTTCCTGCGGAACCTCCACAAAACCGACCATCTTCATTTTTTTCTTGCCTTCCTTCTGCTTTTCCAACAGCTTCCTTTTTCGCGTAATGTCACCGCCGTAGCACTTGGCCAGCACATCCTTGCGCCGGGGGAAGATGTCCTCCCTGGCTATAACCTGCGAACCGATGGCCGCCTGCAGGGGGATCTTAAAGAGGTGCTTGGGAATGGTCTTGCTCAATTTATGTATGAGCGCCCTGCCCCTCACGGCTGCGCCCTCCTTGGGCGCGATATATGAAAGGGCGTCCACCGACGCGTTGTTGACCAGTATATCCACCTTCACCAGGTCGCCCGCGCGGTACCCGTTCATTTCGTAGTCCATGCTGGCATAGCCGCGGCTGACGCCCTTGAGCCTGTCATAAAAATCTGTGATCATATCTGCCAGCGGCAGGTCGTACACCAGGATGGCGCGCCTGTCATCGGGGTGCTCAATACCGACCAGGACGCCGCGCTTGGCATCGGACAGTTCCATGCAGGGCCCTACGTAATCGGATGGCACGATAATCCTGGTCCTGATGATGGGCTCCTCGATGTGGTCTATCTCCCCCTCAGAGGGGAACTTGGAGGGGTTATCCAGCATGAGAACTTCACCGTCCTTGCGAAAGACCTTATAAATGACCGAGGGCATAGTGGCGATGATGTCCTGTTCGTGCTCCCGTTTCAGCCTTTCCAGCGCTATCTCCATATGCAGCATGCCCAGGAACCCCATGCGGTACCCGAACCCCAGGGCGGCCGAATTCTCCTTCTCGAAAACGATCGAGGAATCGTTGAGCTTGAATTTCTCGAGGGCGGCCCCCAGCCTGGCGTAATCGCTGGTGATAATGGGGTAAACCCCGCAGTATACCATGGGCTGGGACATCCTGAAGCCCGGCACCGCGGGCATTTCCGGATGGTCGGCAGATACTATGGTATCTCCCACGTGTATCTCGCCCGCGTTCCTGATGAGGGCTACGGCATACCCGACTTCGCCGGCCTGCAGGAGTTCGCAGCGGGCCAGACCCAGGCTGAAATATCCCACCTCCTCGATCTCAAATATCTTTTCGGAGGATTTAAGCATGATCCTGTCACCGGACGCCATGTGACCCGAGAAGATGCGCAGGTGCGGTATGACGCCGCGGTAGGGATCGTAAAATGAATCGAAGATGAGGCACTTCAGTGGATCAGACTCGCTGCCGGCAGGGGGAGGTATCCGCTCGACGATGGCCTCCAGCAGTTCAGCCACCCCGCGCCCGTCCTTGGCCGAGACCAGCAGTATGTCCTCGATGCCCAGGCCCAGCATGGTGTAGAGCTGCAGGCTGCAGTCGTCAAGCATGGCATTGGGCAGGTCGATTTTGTTGATCACGGGGATGATCTTCAAACCGGCATCGAGGGCCAGATTGGTATTGGCGATGGTCTGGGCCTCCACGCCCTGTGACGCATCCACCAGCAGCACTGCCCCCTCGCAGGCTTTGAGGCTGCGCGATACCTCGTAGCTAAAATCGACATGGCCGGGCGTGTCTATGAGGTTTAATAAGTAGTCGTTTCCATCTGCCGATTTATAGGGTATGCGCACCGATTTGGCCTTGATGGTGATGCCCCGCTCCCTTTCAAGGTCCATGCTGTCCAGCATCTGGTCCATGCTGGTCTTGCGGACCATGCCCGTCATCTCAAGGATACGGTCGGCCAGCGTGGACTTGCCGTGATCTATGTGGGCAATAATGCTGAAATTACGAATATTATTCATATGCAAAAATAATAAAAGCAGGATAACCGCTGCACAAAATAGCAGTTATCCCGCAATTATTGCCGCTTATACTATTATACTATTCCTGGACGGCATTCATCTTCAAGGCCGCCTTGAGCAATACGCGCTGTTCGGCAGCGGCGATATTATGCCGTGTGCGGTCTATGACATCCGGGTTTACCGATACAGAGTTGATCCCCCATTCGACCAGCTTTTCGGCAAAGTCAGGGTAGTTGGAGGGCGCCTGCCCGCAGATGGAACAGGTGATGCCCATCTTCTGGGAGGTCTTGACTATTGACTTAATAGACTCCATCACAGCCTTGTCCCTTTCATCATAGAGAGGGGCGCAAATCTCGCTGTCCCGGTCCACACCGAGTACAAGCTGGGTGAGATCGTTTGACCCGATGGATACGCCGTGGATACCTGCCCTGGCGTAGTCTTCCAGCCAATAGACCACTGATGGAACCTCAGCCATTACCCACAACAGCATCTCCCTGTCATCCAACAGCCCGCTGTCGTCGATAATCTTTTTGCAGCGTTTGAACTCCCACAATGTGCGCACGAACGGTATCATGAGGTGCAGGTTTTTATCCAGCTCGCGCACCTTCTGAATAACCTTCAGTTCGAGCTCGAAAAGGTCGGGGTTGAGTATATACCTGTAGCAGCCGCGGAAGCCTATCATGGGGTTCTGCTCAACGGCCTCGTACTTGTCCCCACCCCTCAGGTTGCGGAATTCATTGGTGCGAAAATCGATAGCCCTGTAAATGATGGGCCGGGGATAAAACGCGCGGGTGAATATGCGCAGTTTCCTGACCATGGCATCGATAAACTGGTTGCTCTTGCCGTCCTCTATCAACTGCCTGGGGTGCACGCTGTCGCAGGCATCGATGACCATGAACTCGGCCCTCAGCAGGCCGATGCCGTCCACATCTTCCTTGGCTATCCTTTCCGCCTCGTGCGGCATGGCCAGGTTAACATACAGTTTGGTTGCAGTGACTATGGGAGCCGTCTTGGCCACCACCTGGGTGCCCTGCTCCTCCGCCTTCTTGTCCTCCTTGAGCTTCCCCTCATAAACGATCCCGTGTGTCCCGTCCACCGTGACCAGCATCTTGTCGCTGAGCGTCCTGGTTGCATTGCGGGTCCCCACCACGCAGGGCAGCCCCATCTCGCGCGACACGATGGCCGCGTGGCAGGTCACGCCGCCGCCATCAGTAACTATGGCGGAAGCTTTCATCATAAGGGGCACCCAATCAGGGGTGGTCATGGCAGCGACCAGCACATCCCCGCTCTCAAATCCTTCATCCGCATCAGGGGATGACAGCACACGGACCTCTCCGCTACCGCGGCCCGGGCTGGCCCCGAGACCCCTGATCAATTCCTTGCTATCTTCCGCCTCAAGTTTTTCCGATTCAACCTTTACAGAACTAATAGGGGTAGTTATGGGCCTGGACTGAAGCATGAAGACTTTATTACCTTCAATTGCCCATTCAGTATCCTGCGGGCTGCCGTAATGCTGCTCGATTTGCATCCCCAGTCCGGCGATTTGCTGAATTTCCTTGTCTGTAAGCACCTGCTCAATAGCCTCTTTCTCCGAGAGGTCAACATTCTTATTACGGCCTTTTTCATCCCTGATTATCTTAAATTTCTTATGTGATACCCTGGTGTCCCTGACTTTCATGCCGGCTTTATCTATCTCGTAATAATCCGGTGTTACCAGTCCCCCCACCACCACCTCACCAAGTCCGAACGCGCCTTCAATGACCATGCTGCCCAGGTTATTGTTTCTGGGGTTGGCTGTGAACATAACGCCGGCCTTGTCTGAATTAACCATTTTTTGCACAACCACAGCTATAACCGGCTCATCGAAGAATTCTCTTTTGGCCCTGTAAGATATTACCCTGGCGCCATACAGAGAAGCCCAGCACTCTTTGACCTTTCTTACGAGGTCATCCTTGCCGTGAACGTTGAGAAAAGTGGCGTTCATACCTGCGAAGGACGCCTGCTCCGAGTCCTCCATGGTGGCCGATGACCTGACTGCCACAGACAATGCCCTGACGGCATCCCGCTTGGAAAGTTCCTCGTACGCCTTGATGATCTCGCCCTTAATATTGGCCGGCATCTCCGAGCCGATTATCGTCTCCTGTACCTCTTTAGCCTTAGCCTGAAGGGCCGATGTATCATCCACGTTCAATCCTTCGATCGAGTGGGCAATTTTTTGCGAGAGCCCTCTTTCCGTTATAAAAAGCAAGTATGCCTGTGCCGTCACGACGAAACCCGGCGGCACCGGCAGTCCGGCTTTTACCAGCTCACCCAGGTTGGCCCCTTTTCCACCGGCCTTATTGACGTCAGCCTTGCCCAGGTCCTCGAACCATTTAACTATCTCCATGGATTACCCTCCTGCGGCTATTAGAAATTTAGTGCCCTAATATTCTACAGCGATAATACCGGGATATATTTAAGGTAACGTTCATCAATAGTCTTTTTCTTTTCCCACGTGTCCCTGAAGGGTGTGTAGACGACCTCGCCCTTGATCTCACCCACGGCATGCCCTTTTTTCCCGTTCAGCAGGCCTTCCACGGCGGCTATGCCCAGGCAACTGGCGAGTATCCTGTCCGCCGCCGTGGGCGATCCGCCCCTCTGGATGTGGCCCAGCGTGCACAGCCGCGTCTCAACTTTTAAGCGCATCTGGACATACTTTGCGATATTAATGGTATCGTCCACCGTGTTGCCCTCGGCAACCACGATAATGCTGCTGCGTTTTCCGCTCTTAAAACTTACGCGCAGGTTCTGGCAGAGCTCCTCCATATCTATATCGATCTCCGGAACTATGATCTGCTCTGCGCCTCCGGCAAGGCCGACGGCGAGGGCGATGAACCCGGATTTCCTGCCCATCACCTCGACGAAGAATATCCTTTCAAAAGCGCTGGCAGTGTCGCGGATGCGGTCTATAGCGTCGAGGGCAGTGTTTACGGCCGTATTGAACCCGATGGCGTTATCCGAGCCCCAGATATCGTTGTCGATGCTTGCGGGCACACCTATAAAGGCGATGTCGCCCTCCTCACCCATAGCCTGGGCAGCGCGAAATGAGCCTCCACCGCCAATAATCACGCAGCCATCGATCCCTTCCGCCTGCAAAGCGTCTATAGCCTTCCTGCGCCCCTGCGCCTCCAGCATCTCGTTGCTGCGGGAGGTCTCCAGGATGGTTCCCCCTTTCTGAATAATGTTGGCCACCGAACGCCGGTTAAACTTCTGAAACTCGCCGGCTATTAAGCCCGAGTATCCGCGCAGTATGCCGGTCACATCCAGTCCGTGGAATATGGCACAGCGTACCACGGCCCTGATGGCAGCGTTCATGCCGGGCGCATCGCCCCCGGAGGTTAAAACGCCAATTCTCTTTATTTGCTTTTTCATTCCGCTAATAGATTACTTAATTTTCAGGCTTAACACAATGTGAGGATGGGGCAAGGCATGGTTATCCGCGCGGTTCAGCCGAGATTATTCGCTGCGGCGTATTGCAGGGCCTTCAGGTAGAACCGCTCGACATACTCACCGGCCATGCGGGATGTATTGAAGTACGGCGCAATCGACCGTATGCTCTCCTTCATCATCTTTATCCAGCCGTGGGGTGTGCCATTGATATCCCGTTCGTAATAAAGCGGTATCACCTGCTTTTCCAGCAGTTCGTAAATAGCATCTGCCGTCGTGCTATCGCGGTCCGCTGAATTGACCTGGCTCCTCTCATCCACGGCCCAGCCGTTATCGCCCTTATACCCTTCGTACCACCAGCCGTCCAGCACGCTCAAGTTGACTGCCCCGTTCACCGCTGCTTTCTGACCACTTGTCCCACTGGCCTCCATCAACACCAGCGGAGTGTTCAGCCAAACATCAACCCCGACCACCAGGTCCCTTGACATATGCATATCGTAATCCTCCACAAAGGCTATCCTGCCGCCATAGTCAGGGTCCCGGGCGCAGTTATATATCTGCTGTATCAGCCTTTTGCCGTCCTCGTCCTGCGGATGCGCCTTTCCGGCGAAGATAATCTGCACGGGCGACATTTCGCGGTTTAAAATTTTCTTGAGTCTTTCAGTATCCTTAAAGATCAGGGCAGCCCTCTTATATCCTGTGAAACGTCTGGAGAACCCGATGGTCAATACTTCGGAGTCGAGCAATGCACCCATGGCCAACGGCTGGACGGCCGCGATGCGGTCATGGGACCACCTGTCCCGTGCGCGGTCCAGTATAGCGCTGATAAGTTTAAGCTTCAGCCAGCGGTGCATATTCCAGATCAGCTCATCAGGTATGTCCCGGATGCCGTCCCACTTTCCTGCTTCCGCCTGGTGTTGCTCCCAGTCATCCCCCAGGAACCGCCTGAAAAGAAGCTGGAACTGTGGGGCCGCCCAGGTCGGAAGGTGTACGCCGTTGGTTATCGAACTGATCGGCGCCTCCGCTTCAGTTTTATCAGGCCACAGGCCGTGCCACATCCTGCGGCAGACCTCGCCGTGCAGCTTGCTTACGCCGTTCCTGTAGCCCGCCAGCTTGAGGCCGAGCACCGTCATATTAAATGATCCCCTGTCCTGGGGGCTGGTACCGAAATCGAAAAATTGCTCACGTGTAATCCCGAGCTGTCCCCAGTAGCTGTGAAAATACCTGTCGATGACATCCGGCGCGAAGGCATCGTTGCCGGCGGGCAGGGGTGTATGCGTGGTAAACACCGACGTCTCCGCCACGGCCTTGAGCGCGCCATCAAGTGTCATGCCCGTTTTGACGAACTCGCGCACGCGTTCCACCAGCATAAAGGTGGTATGCCCCTCGTTGGCGTGCCAGACCGTGGGCTTTAAGCCCAGCGCCCGCAACATGCGCACCCCGCCGATCCCGATGACCAACTCCTGCAGCAATCTCAGTTCCCTGTCCCCACCGTACAGCCTGTCCGTAAGTCCGCGGTAGGCCGGGGGGTTTTCATCAAGGTTTGTGTCCAGCAAGTACAGCTTCACGCGACCAACATTCAGTACCCAGGCAGAAACATTGATGGATATATTATCCAGGGGCACAGTAACGGTCAGCGCTTTACCATCCGGGCTCAAAACCCGTGAAACTGCCACGTCGTCGTAATTTAACTGGTCATAGACCTCGGTCTGCCAGCCATCCTCGGATATATGCTGGTGAAAATAACCCTGCGGGTACATGAAACCCACGCCGACCAGCGGTATGCCCAGGTCGCTGGCTTCCTTGCAGTAGTCCCCGGCCAGCACACCCAACCCCCCGGCATAAATCGGCAGCGAGTTATGCAGGGCAAATTCCAATGAGAAATAGGCTATTAATTTGCCGGCTTGCTCCGGGTGCCGCGTTTCAAACCAGGTGGAATTAAGAGAAAGGCTTTTGCGGTACTCGTCCATGGCAGAATCGTAGCTGCCTGTGTAATTCGCATCCTCCGAGCAGGCCACCAGTTGATGATAGGGTATCTCCTTGAGCAGGCTGACGGGGTTGTGGCCGGTGTTTTTCCAGAGCTGCCTGTCCAACCTCTTGAACAGGTCCCTGGCGTCCGGGTGCCAGCTCCACCACAGGTTGTAGGCAAGCTCAGCCAACCCCGCAATACGCTCAGGGATATTCAGCTTTACCCGCTCATCCATGCAAGGCCCGTATG
>JAPLHM010000325.1 GCA_026389635.1 Chloroflexota bacterium
CCCTACCTGCCCAACAACCCGCCGCGCTGGCCAGAGGCCGTAAGCGCCATTAGAAACATCGTCGAGGTCTATGCCGTACACGCCCTACCCGACGAGAGGATGGGCGAGTGGATCAACCGCGTGGGCTGGGAGAATTTCTTCAAACTGACCGGCATTGAGTTTACCGAGTACCACATCGATGATTTCACACACGGGGTGGATACCTACCGCACCACCACACAGTTCAGGTGGTAGAAGGAGCTATTAGATGACAGAAGGCGTAACAGAGGAGCTTAAAGACAGGATACTGAAATACTTAGGCACGGTCAGCAAGGCTAAGAACCGCGACGTGTCACGCGCAATCGAAGTCGACAAGGCGCTGGTAGATAAGACTATTTCAGAACTGGCCAAGGAAGACAGAATAGAGTACATCTACCTGGGAACCTCATATATAAGGCTCAAGCAGTAGCGGGAACACTAACATGCAGACAGCGCGCTTGATGATAGCCGCCCCGCAGGGGCGCTCGGGCAAGACCACCGTGGCCATAGGCCTGTGCGCCGCCCTGAGGGAGAGTGGCATCAAGGTCAAGCCTTTCAAGAAAGGGCCCGACTACATAGATCCCTCCTGGCTTACGGCGGCCGCCGGAGTACCCTGCAGCAACATCGACCTCTTCATGTTCGACCGTGCTGCGCTGGTGAAGGGTTTCAGGGAGGACTGCGCAGGGGCAGACCTTGCGCTGATCGAGGCCTCCATGGGCCTCTACGACAGCCCCCAGGAGGACGGCGAGGGCAGTTCAGCCTGGCTGGCGCGCGAACTGCAGGCGCCCATTATATTGGTCGTCAACTGCTCCCGCATGACGCGCAGCGCCGCCGCCATGGTTTGCGGTTATATTAATTTTGAGCCGGGTACTCCCATCGCCGGTGTGATATTAAACCACGTTGGCAATCCCAGGCACGAGAGTACCATCGTAAAGGCAATTGAGCGCCATTGCGGCATACCCGTACTGGGCGCACTGCCCCGGGATGACCGCCTGGCAATACGGGAGAGGCACCTCGGCATCGTCCCGCTGCAGGAGCAGGCCGAGGCCGCAACCATGATCGATCGTATTGGGAGCATCGTCAGGCAGTACGCTGATATCGGCCGTATAGTGGAGATCGCACGCGGAGCGGACAGATTGCCGCGTCGCCGCGCTCCTCGCAATGACAGTGGTACTTCCGTCATTTCGAGCGAAGTGAAATCTGCCATCACGCCGGTCAAAATCGGCGTCCTGGCCGACAAGGCCTTCAGCTTCTACTATCCCGAGAATCTCGATGCCCTGCAACAAAACGGGGCGCAACTAATTTATATCGATTCTTTGAGGGACACCCGCCTGCCGGCAATTGACGCACTTTACATCGGCGGCGGCTTCCCCGAATTGTACGCCGCTGAACTTGAGGCCAACGCCGGCCTGCGCCAGGACATCAGCGAAGGCGTAGAATCCGGTTTGCCGCTCTACGCCGAGTGCGCGGGTCTGATCTACCTTTGCCGTTCCGTCACCAGCGGTGGCAGGGCCTACAATATGTGCGGCGTGATACCTGCCGACGCGGCAATCGAGCAAAAGCCGCAGGGGCACGGCTATGTATCAGCGGAGGTCACAGGGCAAAACCCATTCTTCCCGCAGGGCGCCCTGCTCAAGGGACACGAGTTCCACCATTCAAGACTGCTGAACACGGGCAGCGTGCGCTACGCCTACCGCGTAACCCGCGGCAACGGGATCGATGGCAGAAATGACGGCATTGTCTATAAAAATGT
>JAPLHM010000108.1 GCA_026389635.1 Chloroflexota bacterium
AAGCCAAACGGTTTATCCCCGGTGGGGTACAGCACAACCTGGCTTTCAACCATCCCTTCCCCATCGCCGTGGAAAAAGCTGAGGGGGCATACCTGTGGGATGTGGACGGCAACCAGTACATCGACTTCCTGCAGGCCGGCGGTGCCATCGTGCTGGGCAACAATTACGCCCCTGTGCGCCAAAAGGTCGTGGAGATGCTGCAGTCCTGCGGTCCGGTGACCGGACTCTTTCACGAATATGAACTGAAGCTGGCTGAGCTGATCAACCGCTTGATGCCGGATGTGGAGATGTTCCGCATGCTGGGTTCCGGCACCGAGGCCGTAATGGGGGCCATCCGCGCCGCGCGGGCGTTCACCGGGAAGAAGAAGGTAATCAAGGCCGGCGGGGCCTACCACGGCTGGAGCGACCAGATGGTCTTCGGCATGCACATACCCGGCACGGGGAGAATGGAGGCCAAGGGCATACCCGGCGGCTCCAGCGCGCAGACCCAGGAGTTTTTTCCAACTGACCTGGGCGCGTTGAAGCGCCTGCTTATAAGGAACCGCATATTTGGCGGGACGGCCGCAGTCATAGTTGAGCCGGTGGGGCCTGAAAGTGGCACGCGCCCCGTGCCCTTTGACTACAATAAAAAGGTAAGGGAGCTTTGCAGCGAGTTCGGCGCCCTGCTCATCTTCGATGAAGTGGTGACGGGGTTCAGGTTGGGCATGGGGGGCGCGCAGGGCTATTTCGGCGTAAAGCCGGACATTACCATCTTCGGAAAGTGCATCACGGGCGGCTATCCCATGGCCGGCGGGGTGGGAGGACGGGCAGAGATCATACAGAGCTTCGCGGCCGGCATAGGGGGTTCGGGACAGCGCGCCTACGTGGGCGGAACGCTCTCGGCCAATCCACTTTCCTGCGCGGCGGGTTATTTCGCCCTGCTCGAGATGGAGCGCACCAACGCGCCTGTCATAGCCGGGAGGGCAGGGGACAGGTTGACAGCGGGCCTGCAGGCTATTATTGAGCGTTACAAACTGCCTTTCGTAGCCTACAACCAGGGCTCGATCGTTCATCTTGAGACCTCTGGCGTAATGCTGCTCGACTTGAAAAATCCGCTGCGGCTTTTAAAAGAGATGAACCCGCGCAAGCACATGATCGAGGAGATGGGCGCGGCCTACATGGCCAACGGGCTGATCACGCTGGCCGGCTCGCGCATGTACACCAGCCTGGCCGACAGCGATGCCGTCATAGACGAGGGGCTGGCCAGGTTTGAGAGAGTGCTTTCCAGCGTGGAAGGACTGTAGCAATTATCAAAGGTTAAAAGGAGGCCCCATTGGATTTAGCCGAGAAAAAATCAGGTGAAGTGACCATACTCAACATAGGTGGCAGGCTGGATGCCACCAGCGCCGCCGAGGCCGAGAAAAAGCTTGATGAGCTCATAGGGTCAGGCCAGATAAGAATAGTCTTGAACCTGGGGGGTCTGGAGTATATCAGCAGTTCAGGCCTGCGCGTTTTCCTGGCCCAGCTCAAGAAGGTGCGCAAGCAGCAGGGGGATATAAGGCTCTGCTGCATGAAGCCCAATATCAGGGAGGTCTTCGACATCGCCGGGTTCACCCAACTCTTCAACATTGCTGAAGACGAGGCTGCGGCCGCCGCCGGCTTCAGTGCCTGACCATGCAGACGCCTAAATCAGAGTACAGGCGCAAGCTTACCACACCTGAAAGGGCGGTAAGCGGCATCAAAAACGGCAGCACCATCGTCCACGGCCTGGCCGCCGCCGAGCCGCCTGCCCTCCTGCAGGCCATAGCTGATAGGCTGCGGGCGGGCGACCTTAAGGACCTCAGGGTGCACTCGCTCCTGCCCATGGGGAATGTCGCCAGGACACTGCTTGCCCCCGACCTGAGCGACTGCGTGCAGGCCTTTTCCTGGTTTGTCAGCAAGTCATCACGTTCAGCCGTCAAGGTGGGGTTGAACTATTACGTGCCCAACCATTTTCACCAGGTGCCCCGCCTGATGCGCGAGACCCTGGATATAGACGTAACCGTCACCACGGTTTCGCCCATGGACCGGTCGGGCTATTTCAGCTTTGGTACCTCCAACGACTATACGTCCACCGTGGCTCGGTGCTGCAAACGGCTGATAGTCGAGGTCAATAAAAATATGCCGCGCGTATTCGGCGACTCCCTGCTGCACATCTCCGAGGTGGACGCCGTTGTCGAGCACGATTCACCGCTGAGCGAGTTCAAGTGGCCCGGTCCCAGGCCCGGGGACGATGCTATCGGCGGGCTGGTGGCTGAACTGGTGCCCGACGGGGCGACCCTGCAGCTTGGCTTTGGCGGCCTGCCCAACGTAATCGCCATGAAACTGATGGGCCATAAGGACCTGGGCATACACACCGAGGTATTCGGCCCGGCCATGGTGGAGCTTATCAAGAAGGGAGTGGTTACCGGGCGCAAGAAGAACCTGCATACAGGGAAGCACGTTTTCACCGTGGCCGAGGGCACCCGCCTGATGTACCGCTTCATGCATGACAACCCCAGCATGGAGAGCTACCCCGTTTCCTATACCAACGACCCGGCGGTCATCGCGCAGAACGACAACATGGTATCCATCAACTCCATCATACAGGTTGACCTGCTGGGGCAGTGCAACTCCGAGTTCCTGGGGGGGTCAGAGTACAGCGGCACGGGTGGCCAACTCGATTACGTCCGCGGGTCTTACAATTCCCGGGGAGGGAAGTCCATACTGGCCTTCTATTCCACGGCTAAGGACGGGAAGCTATCCAGGGTGGCGCCGAGGTTGGATAGCGGGGCGGTCATAACCACGCCCAGGATAGATGTACACTACTTGGTGACCGAGCACGGGGTAGTCAACCTCAAGGGGAGATCGACCAGGCAGCGTGCCCTTGACATAATAAGCATTGCCCATCCGCATTTCCGTGATTCCCTGCTGAGGGAAGCGGAGAACATGTATCTTCTTTAGCGGGCTGCACAGCCCGTCTTTCAAAAACTGAACGGACCACGCCCCGATTTTTCAAACCGCTATATTTACAATACTGCATAAAATTGTAAATTCAGCCGCCGACGCGTGCCCACGGCGGGCGACATTATGGCAAGTTACCGCGGCAAACGGAAGTCCCGTACAATTCCGAAATAGCTACGATACGGCCGATTTAATAAGGTAAATAATGTAAACCCTGGCCGGGACTAAGCATTTAGCGGTACGCCTTTTCCTTACTCATTTCTGTAAAAAAATAAAGGCTCAAACCGATGTTGCAAAGGAGTTCATATGATTTACTGTAATCAAGAAAGAAAAAACTGAAATCGAAGGATTTCCAGCTTGAGCGAAGTAATGCGAAGGCATCTAAGGTCGAAAAACCGGAAATAAGGAAAAGGAGCACATCAATGAAAGCATCACAGGCAATGGTATTCTACGCGATCTTTTTCGCAGTCGTGGCGGTGGTGACGGTGGGATTCACTTTCAAACAGACCACGCCAGGTGTCTCACCGCTGTGGCTAACTCCCCAGGAAGCCAAAGAACTGCTCGACAAGACCACTAACGTGGTCATAATAGATCTGTCGCCCCGTTTTTACGACAAGGGTCACTTGCCCGGCGCAATCAATTATCCGAAGGATGACATTCCAGCGGCAATATCAGGTTGGGACAAGAATGCGACATATTTAGTCTACAGCCACTGGACGGGCGCCCCCCTGACCAGCGCCCAACTGCTTAAAGATGCAGGTTTTAAGAATGTGTACGCCCTCAAGGGCAATTTCGG
>JAPLHM010000132.1 GCA_026389635.1 Chloroflexota bacterium
CAGAAAACATCGATCTGCGGCCTCGGCCAGACAGCTCCCAACCCCGCGGTCTCCACGATCAGGCATTTCAGAGAAGAATATGAAGCCCATATCATCGATAAGAAGTGCCCGGCAGCGCTCTGCCAGGCGCTCTTCCGAGCACCCTGCCAGCACACCTGCCCGGTCGGGCTTGATGTGCCCGGCTACGTATCCCTCATCAAGAGCGACAAGCCGGCCGAAGCTTTCAAGCTGATCATGCAGCGCCTGCCCCTGCCCATGACGGTAGGCCGCGTTTGCCCGCACCCCTGCGAGAAGAAATGCCGCAGGGGTCAGGTTGACGAGGCGGTCTCCATCAGGCACCTCAAGCGGTACGCCTCGGATTACGCGTATGAGCACGGCCTGTCTTACACACCGGCAATAAAGGCCGCCAAAGCTGAAAAGGTAGCCGTAATAGGCGCCGGACCGGCCGGCCTGGCTGCCGCCTGGGACCTGGCAGTAGAAGGCTATAAGGTCACGATTTTCGAGGCATTGCCCGTAGCCGGCGGAATGCTGGCGGTGGGCATACCCGAGTACAGGCTGCCTAAAGAGATACTCAATAAAGAGATAGACAACATAAAGAAGCTTGGCATCGAGATAAAGCTCAACAGCCCGGTCAAGGATATCGATGCCCTCTTCAAAGAGGGTTTCAAAGCGGTATTCGTGGGCATCGGCGCCCACAAGGGCGACAAGATGGGCATCCCGGGCGAGGAGCTCGAAGGTGTTTACGATGCCATCGATTTCCTGCGCAACATCAACCTGGGCAAGGAGATCAAGGTCGGCAATAAAGTGGCAGTGGTGGGCGGAGGCAACTCCGCAATCGACGCCGCCAGGGTCGCCCTGCGCAAGGGCGCAGGGGAAGTCCACATCGTTTACCGCAGGGAAAAGGCCGATATGCCCGCCGAGGAGGAAGAGATATTAGCCGCCGAGCAAGAGGGTGTCAAGCTGCATGTATTGACCGCCCCGGTCAAGGTCATGGGCAAGGGCGGCAAGGTATCAGGTATCGAGTGCAGCAAGATGGCGCTGGGAGATTTCGATAAGAGCGGCAGGCGCTCACCCAAAGCCATGGCCGGCTCGGAATACACGATTGAAGTCGATATGCTGATCGAGGCCATCGGCCAGAGGCCGGACACGGAATCGATCAAGCTGGGCAGCGTAAAGACCGCCCGCGGCGGAGTCCTGGTGGCCGACAAGAGGACACTGGCTACCGACCAGAAGGGCGTTTTCGCAGGCGGCGATGCCTTCAGCGGACCGTGGACCGTTATCGAGGCCATCGCTTCAGGGCAGAGGGCTGCCTCATCGATCAAGAGGTTCCTCTCCGGCAAAGATTTGGGTCCGAGGGTTGACAGGCAGGATGCCGAGACCTTTGAATACGCCAATGTGGCCCCGACCGATGCTGAAACCGCCGAGCGTGCAAGGGTGAAGATCGCCGAGATCCGCCCGGCAGACAGGATAACGACCGTGAAAGAGGTAGTCCTGAATTACACGGCCAAAGAAGCCCGTGAAGAATGCAGCAGATGCCTTAGATGCGATATTGGATAGGAGAACAGGCAAATGAGTGAAATAAGTTTATTGATTAACGGGAAACAAGTTAAGGGCCGGCAGGGCGACACGGTGCTGGATGTCTGCCAGGCAAACGGCATCGACCTGCCCACACTGTGCCATTACAAGGGCCTGACCGAGGTTGGCGCCTGCAGGCTTTGCTTAGTCGAGATCGAGAAGGAAAGGAACCTGGTACCTGCCTGCACCTACCCGGCGCGCGACGGCCAGGTGGTGTCAACAAGCACTGAGAAGCTTGAGAAGTACCGCAGGCTGGTGCTTGAATTGCTGTTCACGGAGCGCAACCACCTGTGCGCATACTGCGTGGCCACCGGCGACTGCGAGTTGCAGAACCTGGCCTACAAATACCAGATGGACAATGCGCGCTACCAGTACGCCTGGCCTACCCAGACTACCGACTCGTCCCATCCCAACATCGTGCTGGACCACAACCGCTGCATACTCTGCGGAAGATGCATACGTACCTGCGACGAGATCACCGGCGCACATGCGCTGGACTTCGGCAAACGCGGATGGAAGACCAATGTCTGCGCCGATATCAACCAGCCGCTGGGAGAATCATCCTGCATCTCCTGCGGCGGCTGCTTCCAGGCATGCCCCACCGGCGCCATCTTTTCCAAGATCAGCGCCTACAGGGGAAAGCCCTCCGAATGCACTTCAGTCGAATCCACCTGCGCCATCTGCGGCGTCGGTTGCAATATCAACGGCCTGGTTAAAAACAACCGTGTAGTCAGGATCGACAGCCCCGACATGACCAAACCGCGCGGCCTTCTCTGTGAGATAGGCAGGTTCGAGCCGCTCTACGAAGCGGCCGACAGGGTCACCACCCCCTTAAAACGCAATAACAGGGGACAGCTTGTAAGCTGCTCCTATGAAGAAGCTTTTGAAGCCGTGTCGAAGAAACTGGGCGCCTCCCACGGGGTGGCCGGGCTGGCTTCGGGCAAGGCCAACTCGGAAGCGCTCAAAGCCTTCGCCGACCTGATGGATAAACTCGGCTGCAAAATGGTTGATACTCTCGACGGTGATGATTGCCGTACCATTTCACAGGGCATTGCCAAATTCGACAGCAAGGCCGGACTGGATATGGAGGCAAAGCTCGAGGATATCCTGGCTGCCGATAGCATAGTCGTAATAGGAGCTCATCCCACCAGGACCCATCCCGTAATCGGCTCTTACGTGATGCGAGCGGCTTCCAGAAACAAGGCCCAATTGGTCGTGATCGACCCGCTGCGCAATCCCTTCACCTTCCGGGCTTCGGTCTGGCTTAAGCCGCCGGAGGGTAAAAAAGAGCTTGTCATCAAGGCGCTGGGCAGGTCCATACTGGATCATCTGCCTGCCGGCGCGGCAGGCGGCAAGGGAAAATACGCGGCCGCATTCAAGGAAATAGATGTCAAGAAGGCCAGCAAGGACCTCGGCATGGATATGCACGATTTGGTAAAAGCCGGGGAGATTTTGGCCGCATCTAAAAACAGCGTTATCATCTATGGCAACGGCATCCTTCAATATAAAGATGCCGAACTGGTAGCGACAATATTGAACCTCGCCGCTCTCACAGGTGAAAAACCAAGGGTTATCTCCCTCAAGCGCTACAGCAACAGCCGGGGCGCGTGGGACCTGGGTTTGGTCAATGCCAGTGGTTCCGTAACCGCAGACATAGCCAGGGGCAAGGCCAGGGGACTTTACCTGCTGCTGGCAGATGACCTGGCAGATTCACAGGCACTGGCCGACAGCATGAAAGGTGTCGAATTCGCGGTCGTCCAGGCCAGCTACCGCTCACCCGTTACGGAGAAGGCGGATGTTGTCCTTCCTTCACTGCTCTGGACTGAAAGCAAAGGCAGCTATACCACTATCGACGGCATCAACAAGAAGACCTCACCTATGGTCAAAGCACGTGCGGAGATCAAGACGGATGCCGATACACTCAAGGAAGTTGCCAGGCGCCTCAAAAAATAAACGCCCGTAAGGAGTGAACAGATGGCAAAAGTTAAAGTAGCGACGGTATGGCTGGAATCATGTGCAGGTTGTCACATGTCATTCCTCGATGTCGATGAATTTATAATCGATCTGTCCAAGCTGGTAGAGTTTCGCAGGAGCCCCATAACCGATATCAAGGACTTCACGCCGGTCGACGTCGGCATAGTCGAGGGTTCCGTGGGCAACGAAGAGGAAAAGGAAGTCATTGAAGAGCTGCGCCACAACTGCAAGATATTGATGGCCCTGGGCGATTGCGCCTGTTTCGGCGGTGTCTGCGCCATGCGCAATACCCTGGATAAAGAGGCAGTCCTCAAGCGCGCCTATATAGATACTCCCAGCACCTACAAGGGCAAGATACCGGTTGCGCCCGGTGTCCCCGCCCTGCTCGATAAGGTATACCCGGCCAACCAGATAGTTAAAGTGGATTGCTACGTGCCGGGCTGTCCGCCTGAGCCGGAGGCCATCAAATACGGCCTTACCGAACTGCTGGCAGGCAGGATACCGGTCGTTCCCAGCAATATAATGCGCTTTGATTAAAGAGGTGAAATATGGCAAGTAAAACGATTGAAATCAACCCCGTTACGAGGGTAGAGGGACATGGCAAGGTAACCATACAGCTGGATGATGCGGGCAACGCTGTATCGGCCAGGTTCCACGACACGCAGTTCCGCGG
>JAPLHM010000053.1 GCA_026389635.1 Chloroflexota bacterium
CCTCTGTATGCGGCGCGCGCGGTTGACCGTCACTTTATCTTCTTCACTCAGTTCTTCCATGCCCAGGATGGCGATAACGTCCTGCAGGTCCTTGTAGCGCTGCAGCACCTTCTGGATGCCGCGGGCAGCCTGGTAGTGGTCTTCGCCCACAACCTGCGGGTCAAGGATGCGCGAGGTGGAGGACAGGGGGTCTACCGCGGGGTAGAAGCCCTGGGCAGCGATGGCACGCTCGAGCGACACTACGCCGTCGAGGTGGCCGAAGGTTGTCACGATGCCGGGATCGGTGTAATCATCGGCCGGCACGTAAATAGCCTGGAACGAGGTGATCGAACCTTTCTTGGTGGATGTGATGCGGTCTTCCATTTCGGCCACGTCGGTGCCCAGGGTCGGCTGGTAGCCCACCGCTGAAGGCATGCGGCCGAGCAGGGCCGATACTTCCATGTTGGCCAGGATATGGCGGTATATATTATCTACGAAAAGGAGCACGTCAAGCCCCTCGGAATCACGGAAGTACTCTGCAAATGTTACACCGGAGAGCGCCACGCGGGCACGGACGCCGGGAGGCTCGTTCATCTGGCCGAAGACCATGATGGTCTTTTCGATAACCCCTGATTCCTTCATTTCACGCCAGAGGTCGTTGCCCTCCCTCGATCTCTCTCCCACGCCGGCAAATACCGAGAAACCGCCGTGCGCCGTGGCAATATTGTGGATGAGCTCCTGGATGATGACTGTTTTGCCCACCCCGGCGCCGCCGTAGGCGCCGATCTTACCTCCCCGGGTGAAGGGGGTAATGAGATCGATAACCTTTATGCCGGTTTCCAGCATCTGGATGGTGGTTTCCTGTTCCGCCAGGCTGGGAGGATCGCGGTGGATGGGCAATCTTTCCTTGGTTTTTACCTCTCCCAGCCTGTCCAGGGGATCCCCGAACACGTTGAACAGGCGGCCGAGGGTGGCCCTGCCGACCGGTACGGAGATGGGAGCGCCGGTATCGACAGCCACTGCACCCCTTTGAAGGCCTTCCGTGGGGCAGAGGGATAGGCAGCGCACCCAGTTATTACCGATATGCTGTACTGTCTCCAGCACGATCTTCTCGCCATCCTGCATAATTTCGAGGGCATTATAAATCGCAGGCAGCTCTTCCTGGGGGAACTCGACATCAACTACTGTGCCGATTACCTGTATCACTTTTCCTTTTGCCAAATTGCACCTCCTATTTGAGACCTTCAACGCCTGCGACGATATCGAGCAGGTCCTTGGTGATCATCTCCTGTCGGGCCTTATTCAATGTCAGCGTCAACTCGGCGATTACATCGTGGGCATTTTCCGTGGCGTTGCGCATAGCCATCATACGTGCCGACTGTTCGCTGGCAATTGATTCAAGTATGGAGTGATACACCTGCATTTCGACGAACCTTGGCAGCAACTCGCCGAGGACATGCATAGCGTTGGGTTCGAAAATATATTCCGGGCTGACACTCTTGGGCAACTGCGCCGGTTCCACCGGCAGTATAAGTTCCAGCGTGGGCTTCTGGCTCATCAGGTTGACGAACCTGGAATAGGCAATGTAAACGCGGTCATACAGCCCACGGGTATAATCATCTATCACTATCTGCGATATGGCCATGGTATCTGCCATCTTGGGCCGGTCACCCAGCTTGGTGAACTCGGCACGGGTCTCGCGCATCGATCGACGCATGAAATCACGGCCTTTTGAACCCACTGTAATAACCGTGACGGGAACCTTCTGATCGAGAATAAAATTGCCTACCAGCCGGTTCAGGTTGGTGTTCAAGCCGCCGCATAAACCCCTGTCGGTGGTTATGTGGACGATGCCGATTTTGTTTACGGGGCGCGCCACCAGCAGAGGATGGACAGCTCCTCCGGCGGCAGCCTGGGCGGACAGGTCAGCGATGACGTGCATGATCTTGTCGCTGTAAGGCCTGCCTGCGATTGCCATATCCTGGGCTTTTTTCATTTTGGCAGTGGCGATCATCTCCATGGCACGGGTTATCTTGGCCGTGCTCTGGACACTGCGGATCCGCCGTCTAAGTATTTTTGGACTTACCATCTAATCGCCTCAATAAGCAGAGCTCTGCTTAAATTCTGCTATGGCCTTTTTGAGTTCTGCCTC
>JAPLHM010000306.1 GCA_026389635.1 Chloroflexota bacterium
ACAATCTTCCCAGGTCTATATCTACGGGGTAAAAAAAGGCAGCCGGTACATAATGTTCGGTGGCGTCGCGCCCTCTGCCATCGCCCCCGATAGGCTGCAGCTATGGAAAGAGATCGCCCATACACTGGAGTTTGTGGATAAGGATTAGGGCGCTGTCCAGGTCTCGCGTGTCACCATCGGCACCAACTCGCCCGGCTTTGAAGGCACGACGCGCAGGTTGTACGAGAGATATTGGTTGGACAGGTTCACCATCACATAGCTGAACCCTGTCACGTTAGAGGTAAAACCTGTCTTACCGGTGCCGCGGCGTACCGGTATTTCAACCGGGATGCCGTTGACTGTCAGCGACATCTCGGGCGTCAGGTATTCAAACCAGAAATCAACGGGTTTCTGCGTGCTGACCCGGCGCTCCTCCCTGTAACCCGGCGGCAGCCCAATTGAGAACACGCTGTTGGCATCGGTGACCGTCACCTGCCTCTCGGTTGTGTCGACCGGGGGCACTGTTTGGGGAGTGGGAGGGGGTAGAACCTGGGACGGCTGCTCCGGTTCCTCCCCCTTGTTGCCAGAATAAACCTTTACGCCCCCCTGCAGCGGATCAGGGGCACAGGCCTGGCAGCCGGAGGCCAGGACTATTATGACCACGGACACCAGCAAGGCTAATCTGATAATAAATGAGTGATGCATGCCGGAATTATAACAAATAAGTGTTACATTTGACCTTTTAATAATCTATAATAACGGGCTGTTGCATAAATCAAATGCCATAAATGATGACAATTTTACATAAGGGGGATAAATGGAATTCAAGTATCTCAAATACGAGGTCTCCGATGGCATCCTTTTGCTGACACTCAACCAGCCGGATGTTATGAACGCGGTCAATGCCGGCGCCTGCGCGGAACTCACTGCAGCCTTTGACTACGCCGACAACGACGACCGGGTCAGGGTGGTTATAGTTACCGGTGCGGGAAGGGCATTCTGCGCCGGCGCCAATTTGTCGGACAGCGGCAACCAGGAATCCTTTCATGGCAGGTTTACAGGCCAGGCCGATGCGGCCGCCCGCAGGGATGACGGGGGCGTGGTCTGCCTGCGCATCTACGATATGAAGAAGCCGGTCATAGCCGCCATCAACGGGCCGGCTGTGGGTTTCGGAGTCACGCTTACCCTGCCTATGGATGTGCGCATAGCTGTAAAAGGGGCTAAGATGGGCTTTGTCTTTGCCAGAAGGGGCATCATACTGGACGGCGCCGCCACCTGGTTTTTGCCGCGCCTGGTGGGTATGGGGACGGCGGCTGAATGGGTTTACAGCGGGAGGGTTTTCAGCGCCCAGGAGGCCTACGATAAAAGGCTGGTCAGCGAACTGCTGGAGCCGGAAGAGCTCATACCCAGGGCACGCGAGATCGCGGCCGGGATCGCCAACAACAGCTCCGCCATCTCCGTGGCCCTTTGCCGGCAGTTGATGTGGAAGATGCTGGGCGCCGACCACCCTATGGAGGCGCACATACTGGAATCACGGGCGCTAAACTGGATCTACGGCGAAAAAGATGTGCAGGAAGGCGTGACGTCTTTTCTTGAGAAACGACCCCCTGAGTTCTCCATGAAGACCAGCACCGATATGCCGGATTTCTATCCGTGGTGGAAAGAGAGGGCTTTCAAGCCCTGATATTAAACGGTCAGGCAATTTCTTTGATCTTCTGCCTGTGTTCGTCCAGCGCCTTGTCGTACTGGGCATCCAGTTCGCTGTGTATCTGGCGCCACTCCTCCTGTATCTGTAGCTGAAGCCTCTGCTCCAGCGGCATCTGGTCGCCGCGCTGCGGGCGCACGCCGCGCGAAGCCTGCT
>JAPLHM010000228.1 GCA_026389635.1 Chloroflexota bacterium
CTCACCGGGACATTATTTTCATCCAGCACCAGTACGGTGCCGTCACCCTTGCGAATTTTCTCGATGCGGTCGCCGGCTCCCTGCATGATAAACCACTCGCGGACCCCGTTGTAAGCCTGCTGTATTACATTCCCGGCGTCAGGGCCTGCGGACTGGCAGGCCGCTAAGGGCAACAGCAGCGATACCCCTATGGTTGCCAACGCCAATATGTGAAAACATCTACTGTTCATATCCTTCCTGCAAATGACGATATTTGCTATATTTTAGCACAGCGGCCAAACCGCCTATACCTTCTCAGTGTGCACTACCCGCGTTACTCCCCTGTGACTTTGGTCACTTAGATTTTGCGCTATGCCAAGTAGGATTAACTGGTTTCAGATAAAATCACAAATTTATCACGACCGGAGGTTGATATGAGCAAGCTGGGTAAGAAAGCCAGGGCATTCCTCGAGGGCAAATTCGGCAACCGCGTCAATTTTAATAAGACTGAGCGTATCCTGTATGGCCACGATATTGCTGCCATGCCGGGCCTGATCAGGCCACTGGTCGGTGACACCACTCCTGACGCCGTGGTGCAGCCGGTATCGGAGGAAGAGTTAGTTGAATTGCTGCGCTGGGCCGAATCCAACGATATACCGCTTACCCCCCGCGGCAAGGCATCCTCCGGCTACGGCGGCGTTGTGCCGATCAAAAAGGGGCTGGTAGTGGATTTTTTCCGCATGAACAGGATACTCAATATCGATAAAGCCAATATGACCGCACGAGTTCAGGCGGGCATAGTCTGGGAAAAAATGGATCTTGAGCTGAAGAAACAGGGATTGACGCTGCGCCTCTACCCTACCAGCTATCCGGCTTCCACTGCCGGCGGCTGGCTGGCGCAGGGCGGCGCCGGCATCGGCTCATATGAGGCAGGCTGGTTCAAAGATAACGTGGTCATGGCCCGCGTCGTTCTGCCGGGCGGCGAGGCCAGGGAAATGAGCGGGGCCGACCTGGAACTTATTTCCGATGCGGAGGGCATCACCGGCTTTATCAGCGAAGTGACAGTTAAAATACAGGCTGACGAAGCGCTTGATATAGTGGCGATAGGCTGCCCAGACGCGCATGACCTGCAGCGCTTCTTCCAATCATTAGTGGAAGAAAAACTGCCCATCTGGTCTATCATTTTCATCAACCCCAAGATGGCCGAACTCAAGAACAGGGCTCCCTTGATGGAGCATTACGGCCACCCCGCCGAGGAGCGGGTGCTGCTTCCGGCTTCGTATGTTGCCACACTTTCCTTTCGTAAGAATGATGCCCGCAGTGTCATGGATGTCCTTCCCGGCCTGCTCAAGCCCTGCCAGGGGGAAATACTCAGCGACCGTATCGCGCAGCATGAGTGGAAAAACCGCTTCAAGCTTATGGTGGTTAAGCGCCTGGGCCCAAGCCTTGTCCCTGCCGAGGTCATCGTTCCGCTGGAATCCCTGGGGGAAGTCATGGCCGAGATAGAAAAGAAAGTCGACCAGCCCATCGTTAAAGAAGGAGTGCTGATCAGGGACGGGAAAGACGGAAAGCCAGAGGTCGTCATCTTAGGCTTCATACCCAGCGACCAGCGCAAGTTCAGCTACAATTTCGTCTTCAGCCTGTCGCTGACAATACTGAAAATAGTCACCCGGCACGGCGGCCGCCCGTACGCAACCGGCCTGTACTTCACCGGCAAAGCTTCCGAGGTGCTGGGAGAAAAACGCAAGCGCAGGATGGCTGATTTCAAGAAAAAAGTCGACCGGCGCAACATACTTAACCCGGGCAAGGTATTGGGCGGCAACCTGGCAGGCGGATTTATCGGCGTGGCAGAATACTTTGAGCCGTTGATCCGCCCGCTGGGCAATTATGTGATCACACAGGTGCAGGAACGGGTCGGGGAAGCCCGCCGGGACATCCCGGCCGACGTGGCCTGGTACGCCTATGCCTGTTCCCAGTGCGGCTACTGCATTGAGGAGTGCGACCAGTTCTACGGACGCGGCTGGGAGAGCCAGTCCCCGCGCGGAAAATGGTACTGGCTGCGCGAGCACATGGAAGGACGGCAGAAATGGGACCAGTTCATGGTGGATACCATGCTGGTATG
>JAPLHM010000023.1 GCA_026389635.1 Chloroflexota bacterium
CGTATTCGAGATCACCCCCGAAAGGCAGGCCGCGGGCCAGCCGGGTAACCCTGATGCCCAGTGGGGAGATCAGGCGCTGGATATACATCGAAGTGGCCTCACCCTCCACGTTGGGATTGGTGGCCAGTATGACCTCGATGATGCTGTTGGCTGCCAGGCGGTCCAGCAGTTCCCTTATGTGCAGGTCCTCGGGCTTGATGCCGTCGCCGGGTGATATAACACCGTGCAGCACGTGGTAAAGGCCGCGGAATTTTTTGGTGCGCTCCAGCGGCAAAATGTCGATCGGCTCCTCCACCACGCAGATTCTTGTCACATCCCGCGTTCCGTCGGCGCACAGGCCACAGGGGTCGGTATCGGTTATGTTGAGGCAGATAGAGCAGAGCCTGAGGTTTTGCTTAAGGTCAATTATGGCCTCGGCCAGATCGCGGGACCTTTCGGGTGGCGCCTGGAGGAGGTGATAGGCCAGGCGCTGGGCGCTCTTGGGGCCGATACCCGGGAGCTTGTTTAGCTCTTCGATGAGCCGGGAAATTGGCCGGGCCGTGGGGAGGAAATAGGGGTTCAAATATTCCTCCTAAAAGAGTCCCGGTATCTTCAGCCCGCCTGTTAGCTTGCTCATATTCTGTGCTGCCAACTCCTGCGATTTTTGCACAGCCTCGTTGCAGGCGGCCAGCACCAGGTCCTGCAGGAAATCCACATCTTCAGGGTTGACGACCTCAGTTGAAATGGAGATCGATTGGAACTGCTGCTGCCCATTGATAACTATTTTGATGGCGCCTCCGCCGGCTGTAACCTCCACGTTGGTCTTGCCCAGTTCCTCCTGGGCCTTTATCATTTTGGCCTGCAATTCCTGTATCTGGCGCAGGTTAAATTGACTCATTTTCCCTCCGTTTCAGAGTTATCTTCGACGATCCTGGCTCCCATGCTCAGGGCAGCCTCCACCAGGTGGTTGCTGCTGGCCGGCTTCAGCTCGGATTTGGCCCCGCCCTGCTGTATCAGCATACAGGTTACTGTGTAAGTGTGGCCGAAAACCTCTTTGAGCTTCTTCTCGATTATGTGCAGGTATTTGCGGTTATCTATGTAGCTTTTGTGGAAATCGTGATAGAAGCCCAAAACGAGGTTGCCGTCTCTGATCTCGACAGGCTCGCAGGCATGGCGCAGGCGGGCATCGAGGTTGCCCCCCGAACCCTCACCGCGCATGGAATTAATAAAATCCTTCCAGTGGTCCTGCAGGTACTTTAAATCATTGGGGTCATCCATTTTGAGGGGCTCGGACAGGCGGTGCTGGTCGGCCGCGTCACCGGCCTGAGCGTGGGGAGTGGAAGCCGGCAGCGGTGCTTCAGCTACTTTATTGGGCCTGCTCACGAGGCTGGCCGGCCGCGCCTGCTCGGCTGGCCGGCTGATCCTGGGCGCCTGTGCCGTGGGACGGGATGACGGCCACTCCCTGCCGGACGGCTGGTCCGCCGTAGCGGACTTGTCCCTGGCGTGCTGCGAGACGACGCTTTCCACCAGGGCGAGTTCGAGCGGCAGCGGCGAATAGGTGTCCATGCGCAAGTCGACGCTGCTGAAGAGCTTGATAGCACTGAGAAGGTAATCGAGGGTAGTGCTTGCGGCGATCTTCTGCATCTCGGCAAGGTCGTCGGAGGTGGCGTCTATCATATCAGCAGAGCCCGATTTGGTCAGCAGGAGCTGGCGCATGTAATCCACCAACTCGCGGTTAAATTGCCGCAGGTCAAGGCCCTCGCCTGCTACGGCGTTGATGACCCTGAGCCCCGAGGATACGTCCATGGCAACTATGTAGCGCGCCAGCTCGCGTATACGCAGATCACCACTGATGCCCAGCATAGTCTGTGCCTGTGCCAGGCTGATGCTATTGCCATAGTAGGTAATGAGCTGTTCCAGCAAATTAGTTGCATCCCGCAGGCTGCCCGTAGTTACCTTGGCCACCAGCTTGAGCGCCTCAGTGTCTATCTCTATACATTCCTTTGTGCAGATATGTGCCAGGCGGGATATGACGGCGATGCTGGAAAGGCGGTGGAAATCGAAGCGCTGGCAGCGGGACGTGATGGTAGAGATTATTTTGTGCGGATCGGTAGTCGCCAGGATGAAAATGACGTGGGGGGGCGGTTCCTCCAGTGTCTTCAGGAAAGCATTGGCGCCCTCCCGCGTTATCATGTGCACCTCATCGATGATGTAAACTTTGTAGCGCAGGATATTTGGAGAGTAGCTGACCCGTTCTTTCAGGTTATTCATGTCGTCGATGCCGCGGTTGCTGGCCTCGTCGATCTCGATGATATCCAGTGCGTTGCCCTTATTGATGGCCAGGCAGGAATCGCAGGAGTTGCAGGGCTCGCCTTCGAGGGATCCACTGCAGTTGACGGCCTTGGCCAGTATACGGGCGGTGCTGGTCTTGCCGCTGCCGCGCGGGCCGCAGAACAGGTAAGCATGGGCAATGCGGCTGCTTTTAACAGCGTTGCGCAGGGTCTGGACGACGTGATCCTGTCCAGCTACTTCATTGAATGTCTGCGGGCGCCACTTGCGGTAAAAAACCTGGGAGGTCATGGTTCACTAATTATACCCCAACCCCGCGGCGGCTAAAACCGCATTACTGATTAAAGCATGCTCCGGTTGTGTGTGATGCAATGGTTGCCCTGCTGTGCTATAATTTTGCGTTATAGAGTTTTACAGGAGTAAGGCATTGGACAAGGAAAAGAAGCAAGAAATAATGAAGAGCTATGCAATAAACGAGAAAGATACGGGCTCTTCTGATGTTCAGGTGGCGGTACTGACCGAGAGGATCAACCAGCTATCGGGGCATCTGAAAGAGCATTCTCACGATCAGCATACACGTCGGTCTCTTCTCAAGCTTATCGGGAGGCGCAGGCGGCTGTTGGCTTATCTGAGCAGGGAAGACATCAACCGCTACAGGACCCTCATCGGCAAGCTTGGATTACGCAAATAAAACAGAACAGAGGGTTTTAATAATGTCCCAAAACTTTAAGTGTAACATTGGGGACAGGGATCTTATCATCGAAAGCGGCAAGCTTGCCCAACAGGCAGACAGCGCTATTGTGGTTCGTTATGGTGATACGGTTGTCCTTGTCACAGCATGCATCAGCGAGGAGGCCAGGGAGAATAGCGATTTCGTCCGCCTCACTGTTGATTACGAGGAACGTCATTACGCCATAGGCAAGATCCCGGGCAGCTTTATGCGGCGCGAGGGGCGGCCGGGGGAGCAGGCTACTTTAGCGGCGCGGCTGTGCGACCGCTCGATACGGCCGCTCTTTCTCAAGAGCCTTCCCAACGATATCCAGGTGGTAGTAACTGTGCTATCCACCGACCAGGAGAACGATCCGGACGTGCTGGCTGTCATCGGGGCATCGGCTGCGCTGACCGTCTCAAGCATACCGTTCTACGGTCCCATTGGCGCAACCAGGGTTGGCTACATAGACGGAAAGATGGTGCTCAACCCTCTGCTTCCGCAGATGAATGACAGCGTGCTCGACCTGGTGGTTGCCAGCAGCCGCGATAATATCGTTATGGTGGAGGCGGGATGCAGTGAAATCGACCCTGCCATTTATATCGAGGCCCTCAGGGTTGCCCACGAGGAGAACCAGAAGCTCATCCGCCTGCAGGACGAGTTACGCCAAGCAATCGGCCAGCCCAAGAGGGAGATAGAAGGTTTCAGCATCAAACCGGAGCTCCTATCAGCTATAACCACAGATTTCGGCCAGGGTATGGCCGGGGCGCTGGAAAGTGCGGATAGACAGGCACGGCAGGCCGCGCTCGGCGTCATTGGGAAGGAAGTTAAGGAGAAGCTCAAGGAGACTTATACGGATGCTGAAATAGACAATGCCATCGAAGAGATATTAAAGAAAACCTGCCGGGCCAAGATATTGCGCACACAGAAGCATGTTGATGGAAGGGATATCAAGCAGATACGCAAACTGACTGCTGAAGTCGCCCTGCTGCCGCGTACCCATGGGTCGGGGCTTTTCTCGCGCGGGCAGACGCAGGTGCTGGCCATAACCACGCTGGGATCGCTCGGCCAGGCCAAAACGGTGGATGACCTCGGCCTGGAAGCTACCAAGCGCTTCATGCATCATTACAACTTCCCACCCTATTCAAATGGCGAAGTCAAAAGGATGGGCTCTACAGGCAGGCGGGAGATCGGGCACGGCGCGCTGGCGGAAAAGGCTCTGGCCGCGGTCATACCGGACGAGAAAGAGTTCGCCTACACTATCCGGCTGGTATCAGAGGTGCTAAGCTCTAACGGCAGCACCTCTATGGGCAGTGTATGTGCCTCGACACTGTCACTGATGGATGCGGGTGTCCCCATCAATGCCCCGGTGGCAGGCATAGCCATGGGCCTTGTGACAGACAAGGACAACCCGGGTAATTACATTATCCTTACGGATATCGAGGGAATAGAAGATTTCTATGGCGATATGGACTATAAGGTGGCAGGCACTGTCAATGGTATCACAGCCATCCAGCTCGACATTAAGCTGCAGGGCGTCAGCCATGAGATACTGGCTAAAGCTACGCTGCAGGCCAGGGAGGCGCACCAGGTGATCCTGGATGTTTTGAAAGTGGCCATACCAGAAGTGCGGCCTTACCTGAGCAAGTACGCGCCGCGCATGTACAAGATAACTATCGACCCGTCCAAGATCGGGGCACTGATCGGGCCGGGAGGCAAGAATATCAAGGCCATCATCGAGGAGACCAAGACCACCATCGAGGTGTCAAATGACGGCACCGTGGTCATAGGTTCGGCCAGCGAGGAATCGGCCCAGGCGGCCATACGCAAGGTAGAGGGGCTCACCCAGGACGTAGAGGTGGGGGCCATCTACAAGGGCAAGGTCACCAGGATACAGAATTTCGGCGCATTCGTTGAAGTCCTGCCTGGCAAGGAAGGACTGGTACATATCAGTGAACTTGCTGACCATCACGTGGCGCGTGTGGAGGACGTGATCCAGATCGGCGATGAGATTATGGTCAAGGTGACCGAGATCGATCGGCTGGGACGCATAAACCTTTCGCGCAAAGCTGTTTTCGCCGATCAACCTGGCGCCCCGGTCGATAAGCCGGGGGCACAGGATAGGCCTCCCATGCCGCCCAGGACAAATAGCGGACCGCCGAGGCCAGGGATGCCACCGGGGGGACGCAGGGACGAACCGAGGCGCTATCCGCGCAGGCCGGAATAAGCGAGGGGTGCCCCGGGGCCTAACCGGGAGAGGGTAGTGATATGTCAAAAATTAAAGTAGCAGTGAATGGGGCTTTAGGCAGGATGGGGCAGCAGGTTGTAGGCGCGGTAGCCGCTGACACCGAACTGGAGTTGACCTGTGCCGCTGATATTAAGGCGGACCGGGACCACCTGAGCGTGGCCGGGCTGTCCAGGAAAGTGCCCCTGCATACTAATTTAACGGCCCTCATTGAAATGTACCATCCCCAGGTGGTAGTAGATTTCACGGTGCCGGGAGCGGCAATGGGTGCGGCAAGGCTTGCCTTAAAAAACGGGGCCAACCTGGTGATGGGCACGACTGGTTTGAGTGAAGCTGATCTCAAGGAGATCGACCGACTGGCTCAGGCACATAAGAAAGGCGCAGTGGTAGCGGCCAACTTCGCCATAGGCGCTGTAATGATGATGCACCTGGCCAGGATAGCCTCAAAGTATTTTGACAATGCAGAGATCATCGAGCTTCATCACGACAGGAAGCTGGATGCGCCTTCAGGAACGGCACTGGCAACAGCCAGGGCAATGGTGAGTGCGCGAGGCAAGCCGTTCGTGAGCCCGCTAACCGAGAAAGAAACTTTGAAGGGCACGCGGGGCGGCCAGTCTGATGGCATATCCATCCACAGCATCCGGTTGCCTGGCCTGGTGGCCAGCCAGGAAGTCATATTCGGCGCCCTGGGACAGACCTTGTCGATCAGGCATGACACGATAAGCAGGGAGAGTTTTATGCCGGGCGTGATCCTCGCAATTAAGGAGGTTACCAAGCGCCACGGTCTGGTTTGCGGCCTGGATGTACTGTTAAATTTGGGAGACTGATATGAACAACAGTAATAACGGGTATCACGTAGCTATAGTAGGCGCCACCGGAATGGTGGGGCAGGAGTTCATCAAGGTGCTCCTGCAGCGGAAATTCCCTGTGGCATCGCTGCAGCTTTATGCTTCCGACCGCTCGGCCGGAAGGAAGGTTTACGCGGGTCACCAGGAGATGGTGGTTAAAGAGACCGCCAGCGACTCTTTCGACAGCGTGGATATAGCGCTTTTCTCGGCGGGGTCCGAGATAAGCAAGCATTTTGCCCCGGTGGCAGCCAAGGCCGGGGCCCTGGTCATAGATAACAGCGCGGCCTGGCGCATGGACTCGCGCGTGCCGCTGGTGGTGCCGGAGGTCAATGCCGAAGATATTAAAAAGCACAGGGGCATCATCGCCAACCCGAACTGCTCAACCATCCAGATGGTGGTGGCCCTATACCCCCTGCACAAGGTTAACCCGATCAAGCGCATCACTGTTGCCACTTACCAGTCAGTTTCCGGGACCGGTATCGCAGCCGTGGAAGAGTTGACCAAGCAGGCCAGGGTTGTGCTGGACGGCGGCAACGTGGTGCCGCACGTCTATTCACATCAAATCGCCTTCAACCTGCTGCCGGAGATCGATGTCTTCCTGGAGAACGGCTACACCAAGGAAGAATGGAAGATGGTCGAGGAGACACGCAAGATCATGCACGCTGAGAGCATCGCCGTCTCAGCCACCTGCGTTCGCGTGCCGGTTTTCGTCAGCCACAGCGAGGCCATACAGGTGGAGTTCACCGACTACATGTCACCCGAGGAGGCCCGCTCCATATTGAGCAAGGCGCCGGGCGTGAAAGTGCTTGACGATCCCAATGTGAGCCTGTACCCGCAGCCCTGGCTGGCGGCCGGAACTGACGACGTTTACGTGGGCAGGATAAGATCTGACGCTTCCTACCTGAATGGCCTGGTGATGTGGGTGGTGGCCGACAATATCCGCAAGGGCGCTGCCCTCAATGCCGTCCAGATCGCGGAGGAGGCCGCCAGGAACGGTTGGGTCAAATATCAAAACAACAATAAATAGCGGGCGGAGGACGCGATGAAGAAGTTCGGACGTTTGCTGACAGCCATGGTGACCCCTTTCAACGTTAAGGGGCAGGTTGATTACGCCCAGGCGAAAAAGCTGGCAAAGGCTCTGCTTGAATCTGGAAGTGACGGACTGGTAGTATCCGGCACCACCGGCGAAAGCCCCACGCTTACCTCTGAGGAGAAGCTTCGCCTGTTCGAGGAGATCAGGACAGCCGCCGGCAAAAAGGCCACGATCGTGGCCGGCACGGGCAACTACAATACGCAGGAGAGCATAGAGCTGACTAAAGAGGCGGAGAAAACGGGTGTGGATGCCTGCCTGCTGACTGTCCCTTACTACAACAAGCCCAACCAGGAAGGGCTCTACCAGCACTTCAAGGCCATCGCGGGCTCAACCAGGCTGCCCTGCATTATATATAATGTGCCCTCCCGAACAATTACCAACCTGGCAGCAGAAACGGCAGTGAAGCTCAGCAAGATAGATAACATCGTGGGCATAAAGGAGGCCAGTGCCGATTTCGGGCAGATTGCCCGCATCATCGACAGTGTGGATAGTGATTTCATGGTATA
>JAPLHM010000234.1 GCA_026389635.1 Chloroflexota bacterium
CCTTTCGTGGGCCAGGCAGGCCAGTACCTCGACCAGCTTATCGGCATGATCGGCTACAAGCGCAACCAGGTCTTCATCGCCAACGTCATCAAGTGCCGGCCTCCGGAGAACCGTGACCCCATGCCCGGCGAGATAATGGCCTGCGGCAAGTGGCTGGAGCGCCAGCTCGACCTGATCAATCCCCGTGTGATCGTGACCCTGGGCCGCTATTCCATGGCCAAATATTTCCCCGGCGACAGCATCAGCAAGGTGCACGGCCGGGCCAGGCGCATCGGCAACGTGATCTATTTCGCCATGTACCACCCGGCAGCCGCCCTCCACCAGGGCAACCTGCGCAGGGTGATAGAGGCTGACATACTCAAGCTGCCTGCCGTACTGGCAGAGGCCGACAAAATGGAGGACGAAAAAGACAGGCCCGCCCAGCTCAATCTTTTTTAAAGTATTATGACCAAACACAAACTCAAGTTAATCCCGCTCGGTGGCCTCGGAGAGATAGGCAAGAACATGATGGCCATCGAGTACGGCGATGATATCTTGATCATCGATTGCGGCATGATGTTCCCCAAGGACGAGATGCTGGGTGTCGACCTGCTCATACCCGATATCGGCTACCTGCTCGAAAACAAGGAGAAGCTGCGCGGCATCGTCATCACACACGGTCACGAGGACCACATCGGCGCGCTCCCCTACATACTGCCGCAGCTCGACCTGCCCATATATGCCACCAAGCTGACCCAGGGGCTGATATCGGTCAAGCTCAAGGAGCACCGCTCTCTGATCAAGGCCAGGCTGAGGCTGATAACCCCCGGCGTGCGATTCCAGGTGGGCAACTTCAAGGTCGAGGCCTTCCCCGTCTGCCACAGCATACCCGACGCCGTGGGACTGATCGTCTATACGCCTCTGGGCGCCATAGTCCACAGCGGCGATTTCAAGATAGACTATACTCCCGTGGACGGGCGGCCCACCGACCTCTCCAAGTTAGCCAAGCTTGGAAACGAGGGAGTGCTGCTGCTGATGGCCGATTCCACCTACAGCGAACTGCCAGGCTACACCCCATCGGAGAAAATCGTCGGCCAGACCCTGGACCATATCATCGGCGACGCGCCCGGCCGGGTCATCATCGCCACCTTCTCCTCACTGATATCCCGCATCCAGATGGTTATCGATGCCGCCGCCCACCACAAACGCCACGTCTTCATCGTCGGACGCAGCATGCGCGATACGTCCAAGATGGCACTTGAACTTGGCTACCTGCATGATCCCGGTCAAATATTATGTAATGCTGATGACCTCAAGAAGTACAGCCACAGCCAGACCATCCTGCTCACCACCGGCAGCCAGGGGGAGCCTACCTCGGCGCTGGTGCGCATTGCCAACCGCGACCATCCCGAGATACGCATCCACCAGGGCGATACCGTGGTCATCTCGGCCACGCCCATACCCGGCAACGAGTCGCTCATCAACCGCACCATCGACAACCTTTTCCGCCAGGGCGCCAACGTTATCTACGGCTCGCGCTCCAACGTCCATGTGCACGG
>JAPLHM010000045.1 GCA_026389635.1 Chloroflexota bacterium
CGAGTATATTCCCCAACCTGCCCGGGCAATCGATAAGCCTTTCCTGATGCCCATTGAAGACGTGTTCGGCATTAAAGGCCGCGGCACTGTAGTCACCGGCAGGATCGAGCGCGGCATTGTCAAGATAGGCGACGAGGTTGAGATCGTCGGCATAAAGGAAACCAGGAAGACCGTGGTGACAGGTGTTGAGATGTTCCACAAACAGCTTGAGGCTGGCGAAGCAGGCGACGCGGTTGGCTGCTTGGTCAGGGGCGTTGAGCGCGAGGATGTCGAGAGGGGCCAGGTGCTGGCCAAGCCCGGCTCCATCAAGCCGCAGACCCATTTTGAGGGTGAAGTTTACGTTCTGACCAAGGAAGAAGGCGGCAGGCATACACCTTTCTTCACCGGTTACAAACCGCAATTCTTTATCAGGACATTAGACGTCACAGGCCAGACCGAGTTGCCGCAGGGCGTGGAGATGGTAATGCCCGGTGACAATATTAAAATGAATATCAAGCTGATTTACCCCGTTGCGCTCGAGCAGGGCATGCACTTTGCCATCCGCGAGGGCGGCAAGACGGTTGCATCGGGCGTTATCACGAAGATGATTGGATAAGAAATGGCAAAAAAAGGCGATGCAAGAGGTGTAGTTTACATGGCGTGCACGACATGCCAGGAGAGGAACTACACTTCTCAAAAAAATAAGAAGAATGACGCGCAGCGTCTGGAATTGAAAAAGTTTTGCCCCCGTTGCCGCAGTCATCAGCCCCACAAGGAGACCAAGTAACAAGGTGGCTAATAAAGAGCAGGTAAAGGTTTTACAGCCTGATAAAACTGAGGACAAGGCAGCCCAGGACAAGAAAAATCAGGCGCTGACCAAAGCTAAAAAACCCCAGGCCCAGGCGGCGCAACCCAAAAAGCGCCGCTTCACCTTTTTCTCCGATATAATCGGGGAACTGAGGAAGGTGGTATGGCCCACCCGCCAGGAAACTATCCGGCTCACGCTGATCGTTATCGGCCTGTGCGTCGTCATGGGCATTGTGCTGGGCGCCGTCGACTACGGTTTTTCCGAGCTGGTGGCAAAAGTATTATTAGGTGGCAAGTAGTTTGACCGTTGACGCCAGTGCCAGGTGGTATATCATACATACCTACGTGGGGCACGAGGAGAAGGTAAAAAACAAGCTGCTGCAGCGTATCAAGTCGATGGACGCCGGCAACAAGATACTCGCTGTGGAGATACCTAAAGAGAACGAGATTGAGATAAGGTCCGGCCAGCGCCGGACCGTTGAAAAGAAGATGTTCCCGGGTTACCTGCTGGTGCGCATGGCGATGGACCACGAGAGCTGGAAGGTAGTCAGGGAGACGCCGGGGGTTACGGGCTTTGTGGGCGATGGCAGGGAAGCCACGCCGCTGGAAGAGAACGAGGCCAACAGGATCCTCAAGCAGAAAGAAGAGGGCGTAGCCCAGGTCAAGATCAGGTTTAAGAAAGGCGAGAACGTCCGGGTGGTCGACGGTCCTTTCACGGATTTCATCGGCACCGTCGACGAAATAAATATGAGCAAGGGCAAAGTAAAAGTTATGCTGACACTCTTCGGAAGGGAGACTTCAGTAGAGCTGGACTTCCTGCAAGTGGAGAAACTATAAAATGGCCAAGAAAGTTAAAGCGATAGTCAAATTACAGATACAGGCCGGCAAGGCTACCCCTGCGCCGCCGGTAGGCCCTGCCCTGGGCCAGCATGGCGTCAATATAATGGGATTCTGCAAGGATTACAACGAGCGCACCAAATCATATGAGGGTTCGATTGTGCCGGTGGAGATCACGGTTTTCGAGGACAGGTCTTTCACCTTTATTACTAAGACACCGCCAGCCTCAGACCTCCTGAAAAAGGCCCTGAGCATTGAGAAAGGCAGCGGGACCACACCGACGCTGATAGCAGGAACCATATCGAAAGCAAAAATCAACGAGATCGCCAGGGCCAAGCAAAAGGACCTGAATTCCCTGGACCTTGAAGGTGCTGCTCGTATTATCGAGGGAACCGCCCGGAGTATGGGCATTAAAGTGGAGTAATTACATGGCTACCAGAGGAAAAAATTATCGTGAATCGTCCAAGCTGATTGAAAGCAGCAAAATCTATGACCCTAAAGAGGCTATTGCCATCGCCAAAAAGGCGGCATATGCCAAGTTCGATGAGACAGTTGAACTTCATCTCAGGATGGGCGTCGACCCCCGCGCAGCCGATCAGCAGGTGAGGGGTACCGCCCTTTTGCCCAACGGACTGGGCAAGCAGGTCAGGGTAGTGGTATTTGCGCAGGGAGAGGGCGCCAGGCTTGCATCGGATGCCGGCGTGGAGTACGTGGGCGCAGACGACCTGGTGAAAAAGATCGAGGATGGCTGGATGGATTTCGATGTAAGCATTGCTACCCCGGATATGATGGGCAAGGTCGGCAAGCTGGGTAAGATACTCGGCAGGCGCGGGCTTATGCCCAATCCCAAGGCAGGCACAGTTGTTGCGCCTGCCGATTTGCCGCGGGCCATCAATGAGGTGCGCAAGGGCCGGGTAGAATTCCGGCTCGACAGGACCGCCATCATACACGTTCCCATCGGCAAGAAAAGCTTTGATGAAGAGAAGCTTTACGAGAACCTCATGTCAATTATTGAAGCCATAACGCGCGCCAGGCCGAGCGGCGCAAAGGGGCAGTACATTAAGACAGCATCCATCTCGACAACCATGGGGCCAGGTTTAGGGCTTGATATCAAATCCATGATGGAGTTGGCTGTAAGCGCATAATAAATAAAAGCATAGAATCAGCCGTTGATAGCGGGCGCCGCAAGGCTTAATCCGATGCCCGCCGAGGTTAGTTCACAGGAAGCAATATACTGCTTCCTTGATAGTCCTCGTGCAACGGCGCGAGGATAATTTTTTTAAGGGAGCATTGATATGTTACGCAAACAGAAAGAGGCCGTTATCAGCGAGCTTGCCGGCAGCCTGGGTAGATGCCTGGTCGCGGTTGCCACGGACTACCGCGGCATGTCTGCCAAGGAGATGGTACAGTTGCGCAAGCAGATGCACCAGCAGGGAGTTGAGTATAAAGTAGTTAAGAATACGCTGATGCGTTTCGCTGCTGAAAAGGCCGGGATCAAGGGCTTTGACCAGTTCCTGACCGGGCCCGTGGCCATAGCTCTCGGCTATGATGATGCCGTCAAGCCGGCCAAAATCCTGGTCGATCACATCAAATCAGCCAACTCGGTACTCAAGGTTAAAGGCGGCTTGCTCGGTGACAAGGTGCTTACACCCGCGGACGTGATCAACCTGGCTGCGACCCCGTCCAGGGAAGTGCTGATCAGCCAGTTGCTGGGCCGCCTGAAGTCACCGATCTACGCGCTTCACTTCGTGCTCAGCTCCCCGCTGCGCGGGCTGGCCGCCGTATTGCAGGCAAGGGTCAGGCAGCTTGAGGGCGCCTGAGGCAGGCAATTACAGGGTAATTGACCCTATATCGATAATAAATCTGTATTAAACGAATAACAGGAGGATACCAGGATGACAAAAGACGAGATCGTAACGATGATAAAGGGAATGACTGTGCTGGAGCTTTCGGAGCTGGTCAAGGCAATCGAAGATGAGTTCGGGGTCAGCGCAGCCATGCCCATGGCCATGGCCGCCGGGTCTGCTGGCAGTGCACCCGGCGGAGCCGCCGCTGCCGTCGAGGAACAGACTGAGTTCACGGTAACCCTCAAAGAGATCGGCGAAAACAAGATCGCCGTGATCAAGGCCGTTCGCGAGGTGACCACGCTCGGTTTGAAGGAAGCCAAGGACCTGGTCGAGGGTGCGCCCAAGGCAGTCAAAGAAGGCGTAAACAAGGACGAGGCAGCTTTGATCAAGAAGAAGCTGGAAGAAGCCGGCGCAAAAGTAGAAGTAAAGTAGATTATATCTTTAGACTATTAGTAGTTCACCGGCTTTCTGCCACGCCTCAGGAGAGCCGGTGAACTTTCGTTTTGCCCCGGACCGTTATATCTTTCGTGCAGGAATAGTTAAGAGAGGAGGAGAGCGATATGGCGAATTATGATAACCGTGTGATATCCGCAAAGGTTATTTCACAGAAGGGAACGTGCGTGGCCTGCCACAAATCCGGCGACGAGTTCCTTATCAGCGATATGTGCCCGGCAGGTATGTGCGCCTGGGCCTTTTATACATTGTTCCCCTTTGCCCAGGTATTGATGTCAGGCGGCGTCTTTCCCTGGGAAAAGCACCCCCATAAATGCACCGTGGCCTGCCCCGACCCGGCTAACCCGGTTGTTTTCGAATTGTCCCGCAGCAAGTGACCCTGGTCTCTTGTTATTTAGCAATTACATATTTATAATTTAATTGAGTAAATATTTTCGACTCCCAGAAATGCAAAAGGAGGGCGCTATGACAGGTATGTATATAGCCTATGCCGACAAGTTGCTGAATTTCACAGAACAGCATGCCCAGGAGATATCCAGGCAATGGGCAAAGGCGCTTATGTCTAATCCCAGGACTGCGTCATATAAAAAGGTACGCGAATTTAAACTGGTCAACCAGGGCGAGTCTTTCTATAAAAATTTAAAAAAATTGTATTTTGAACAGAATGCCTATGATGTTGCCACGGCGTACTTCTCGAAATTTGCCGAAGAGCAATTTTATGAGAATATACCCCTGGATGAGGCGATTTATGCTTTGATGCTGCTGCGCAGGCAGATGTGGCTTTTCGCCGAATTCCAGGTCCTTTTTACATCTGCCCTCGACCAGTACCAGGCGTCGGATGGCATCAACCGCACGGTGCTGCTGACCGATTACGGCATCGTTGCCATGGCCAGGAAATACCAGGAGCTTAAAAAGTAAACTTCGCCACGGCGGTGAAATTGCAGAACAGGGCAGGCAGGGGTTTTACCCTGCCTGCCCTGTTTATTGGTTGATGTTTCTATGCCTGTACTGCAAAGCTTCTGCCAGGTGGTTGATTTTGACTATCTGGGAACCGTCGAGGTCGGCTACCGTGCGCGCCAACTTGAGAGTACGGTGAAATGCCCTTGCAGTGAATTGTATCTGCTTCATAGCCGTTTTAAGCAGGGCCTGGGTCGGGGGATCGACCTTGCAGAACTGCCTTATTTCAAGGGCAGTCATGTCAGCGTTATCGGTTAAAGCTGAGCCCCTGAACCTCTCCAGCTGTATTTGCCTGGCCGCCTGCACCCGCCGGCGTACGTTTTCGGAGTGTTCCGACTGCCTGTCGTCAGTCAGCTTATCGTAATCCATGCGCGGTATATCCAGGAATATATCGATGCGGTCCATCAGGGGACCGCTGATCCTCTTCTGATAGCGTGTGACAGCTGTGAATGAGCAACTGCACTCCCTGACCGCATCGCCGTAGTAGCCGCAGGGACAGGGGTTCATGGCAGCCACCAGGATAAAGTTAGCCGGGAAAGTCAGGCTGCCCTCGGCGCGGCTGATGGTGATAACCCTGTCTTCAAGTGGCTGGCGCAGTGATTCAAGCGCCATATGATTGAATTC
>JAPLHM010000307.1 GCA_026389635.1 Chloroflexota bacterium
CACATTACCCCAGAATTTGCCAACCATCTGCTTATGCTTTAACCATCTTTCGCTTCCGATATAGGCCGAACTCTGTTTCTCAATTGCGGCGCCCACGCTGCCCATGTCTGCATCGGTATGTATTATGGGCACATAAATAAGCGTTCGCATTATTACTGCCGGCCCCTCCTTAACGATTCGAGCCCCTGTGAGAAATGATAGCGGGTTATCTTTAAATCGGACAGCTCAGTTTTATTGTGATCGATGTATTCCTTTATGGCGAGCATGGCAGCCCACCGGCAAATAGCTTCGATATCGGAACCAACCAACCCCTCCGTCTCGCGGGCTAAAGCATCCAGGTCAACGTCATCCGCCAGCGGTTTGCCTTTAGTGTGGATGCCGAAGATGGTAGCGCGGGTCGCCTCGTCTGGTATGGGCAATTCGACCTGAAAATCAAACCTGCCGGTTCTCAGCAGGGCCGGGTCGATGATATCCGGCCTGTTGGTAGCCGCCAGCACCACCACACCTTTCAACTCCTCTATCCCGTCCAACTCGGTTAAGAACTGGCTGATAATCCTCTCAGTTACATTGGAATCGCCACTGGATCCCCTCATAGGAACCATGGCATCTATCTCATCAAAAAATATGATGCAGGGGCTGGCCTGTTTGCCTTTTTTAAATATCTCACGGACACCTTTCTCGGACTCGCCAATCCACTTGGAAAGAAGGGCGGGGCCTTTAACCGAGATAAAATTTACCTGGCTTTCGTTGGCCACTGCCTTGGCTAAGAGGGTCTTGCCTGTGCCGGGCAATCCCGTAAGAAGTATGCCTTTGGACGGGCTGGTGTTAGCATGCTCGAACAGCTTCTGATATTTAAGCGGCCATTCAATGGTCTGCTGGAGTATCTTTTTTACCTCTTCCAGGCCGCCAATATCGCTCCATTTTACATCGGGCACTTCGGTGAAGACTTCCCTGATGGCCGACGGTTCAACCTCTTTCAGTGCTTCCAGGAAGTCATCCATGGAGACTTCCAACTCCAGAAGAAGTTCATAGGGAATGAAATCAGCTTCGAACTCTATCTTGGGCATAATTTTCCGCAAGGTAATCATAGCAGCTTCCCTGCAGAGCGCCTCGAGGTCTGCCCCGACAAATCCATGGGTAATGTCGGCTATTTTTTCCAGGATAACGTCTGATGCCAGAGGCATTCCCCGAGTGTGGATATGCAGAATCTCAAGCCTTCCATGCTTATCCGGTATATTGATGCATATCTCACGGTCGAAGCGTCCCGGCCTCCTCAGCGCAGGATCCAGAACATTGGGTATATTGGTTGCGGCGATGACGATGACGTGTCCCCTTGATTTGAGCCCGTCCATCAAGGCCAGCAATTGCGCCACTACACGGCGTTCAACCTGCTGGTCACCCCGTATATCTTCTCTCTTGGCGGCGATGGCGTCGATCTCGTCTATGAAGATGATGGATGGTGCCTGTTCAGAAGCCTTCTCGAAAATTGCCCTCAGGTGAGCTTCGCTTTCACCGTAGAATTTATGGATGACCTCGGGTCCGCTTATATTGAAAAAATTAGCATCGGTCTCCCTCACAACCGCGCGCGCGATGAGGGTTTTACCGCAACCCGGCGGACCGTACAGGAGCACCCCTTTGGGGGCTTCGATACCCAGCCGTTCAAATATCTCGGGATATTTGAGTGGAAGCTCTATCATCTCCCTGATCTTATGTATCTCTTTCTGCAGGCCTCCAATATCCTCATAGGTTACGCCAACTTTTTCCTTTACCAGCTTGGCTTCACCTTTCACCTTGATGGTGGTCTGAGGACCTATGACGACGGCTCCTTTGGGCGCGGTATCAAGCACAGAAAAC
>JAPLHM010000270.1 GCA_026389635.1 Chloroflexota bacterium
TTTCAGCAACTACCTCAAATCATCGGGCTACGACTACCTGGTTATCACCGGGCGTTCGCAGTGGCCGGTTTACCTGACAATTGAAGACGACAGCGTCAGCTTAAAGCACGCCTCGGACATCTGGGGCCTGGACGGTTTCGATGCGGCCGACGAGCTCAGGCTGAAGCATTCCCCCTGCAGCATCATCCCCATCGGGATAGCCGGGGAAAGGCAGTCGGCCATCTCGGTTACACACATCGACAAGGGAGGCACCATCGGCTCCGGCGGCCTGGCCGCGGTGATGGGCTCCAAGAAGCTTAAGGCCATCGTGGCCTGCCTGGGCAGCAGGTCCATCGAAGTAGCCGACCCAAAACGCCTGCAGGTGATCGTTGACGGGATACTGGAGAAGATCAACAGCTACCACCTGCGCGGCGAGATGCTCAAGGGCGGCGCCATGACCATGACCTCCGGCTGGATACCTCCCGGTGTGGTGGCCCGCAATTCCTCGGAGCTCATTCCCTACCCGCCCGATTTAAACGAGCTCAAGACAGAGCTTTACGAATTGCACAAGGCAGCCCGTAAAAAGATTGCCTGCGCGGCCTGTCCGTTATCGGACAAGGACCGCATAGATCTGCCCGGAGGCCGCAGCAGCTACGATACGGCCGTATTCATGGAGATGGCTGCCCTGACCTATTCCCCTGCCCTCGGTTACAGCAGCGATGGCACGGTTGCCGACAGGTACAGGCTGGCCATACAGTATTACGACGAGATCAACCGGCTGGGGCTGGACCGTGTTTACAGCTTCAATGGCCTGGCCGACTTCGTCATAACACTTTACGAACAGGGGATCATCAAAAAGGGCGATACGGGCGGACTGGAGCTCGACCGCAGCTACGACACGCTGCTGACGCTGGTGCGCATGACGGCTGCCCGCGAAGGGTTCGGGGCTGTGCTGTGCGACGGGGTCATGAGCGCCGGCCGCAAATTAGGCAACCTGGCTGCCGGGCGCGTGCAAAACGTGGTCAAGGGACAGTTCATTGCCTTCGACCCGCGCATGAGCGGCTTCCTTCCCATGCACCTCGGCATGCTGGTGCATCCCGGCCGCACACTGGGCGTGTCCGCCGCCATGGGGGCGCCTTCCTACAGCCCCGGCTGGCCCCTGGCCGACATGAGGAAACAGGCCGCGCGCTGCGGTGTCCCCCCATCTGATATGGAACGCCTCTTCACGCCCGACTCTTTTAACCTGGGACGACTGGTCCGGCATAGCGAGGATTTCTTCGGGCTTTTCAACATGCTGGGCCTGTGTCACCGCCTGTATATCTCGCGTTTTTACAGCCTGCAGACCCTGGCCGAGCTGTATTCGGCCGTCACCGGCATCGAGACAACCGGGATTGAACTTAAACGGGCCGGCGCACGCATGTGGGATACATGGCACGAACTCAACAGGCAGGCAGGCTACACCCGTCTCGATGACGAACCTCCGCGCATCTGGTTCAAACCTCTTAAAAGCCCAAGCCAAGAATACAGGTTATACGACTATAGCCTAAAGAACGAATTGTCCCGCGGGGACATAACAGACTATTTAGGTGAATATTACAACGAGCGCGAGTTGCAGGTGTAAACCGTGAATCGGGGAGCAAACGGCATAAAGGGCGGCAACTATATCGTATCGTGGAGCGGGGGCAAGGACAGCTGCATGGCGCTCTACGAGGCACTGCGCCTGGGCTACAAAGTTACGAACCTGGTAAACTTCATCTCGAACGATGACAAGAGGGTCAGGTTTCACGGGACCAATGCCAGCCTGATCCAGCGGCAGGGCACCGCCCTGGGTATACCTGTAGTACAGTATGAGACGTCCTGGGACGGCTACGAACGGGATTTCAAGGCCGGGGTGCGGGGCCTTCTACCAACCGGGGTGAAAGGGATGATATTCGGGGATATCTACATCGATGAGCACAAAGAATGGGTGGAGAGGGTGTGCGGCGAAATAGGCATCGAGGCACTGGAGCCCCTCTGGAACCGGCCTTCCGGGGATGTGCTCAGGCAATTTATCCAGCTCGGCTTTGAGGCGGTCATCGTAGGCGCAAACTCCAAATACATCGATGAACAATGGGTGGGCAGGGCCGTGGACAGCGATTTTCAGGATTATCTCAACGGCAAAGGCATCGACCCCTGCGGCGAAAACGGTGAATACCATACACTGGTAATCAACGGCCCACTCTTCTCCCGCAGGATATCGCTGACGGCAGGCCGCATGATATCTAAAGATGAATACCGGCTGCTGGATATCAAGGGTTTCAGGCTGGAGGACGCTCCAACCCCCCTGCCATGAATGTGCCTGTTACCTTGCTCGAGTCATAGATTTCTATAGATGGCGGTCCAACAGCCAGCAACCGGGCGGCCCGTATAAAGGCACGCGAGGCAGGGACAGCAAAATGCGCTGACAGTGCTTCCCAGTCTTTCCACTCCTCAAAGAAGATAAGCTGCAGCGGATTTTCCACATCCCGGTGTACGGCATGTGATACACAGCCCGGCTCAGCCCTGGAGCGCCTTACATGTTCAAGGCTCAAATTGAGAAGCTCATCTATGCAAGAAGCCTCGGCCGTAATAATACCGGTCACGATCATCATAGTTTTCTCATACTATACTGCTATATTCACGACGTCTATTTACCCCGGATTTCCCTGCCACTCGATCGGGCATTTCAATACATAACCACCAATTTTGGTGATTTCCGGTGGTAATAAGCTCTTTTTAAGCTCGCTTTCTGTAATGTGGATATATGCGTTAGCAACACCGCGGAGGTCATCATTGGTACGCATTGGTGGAAATACAATTACAGCACGCTTATCAAGTGGCTTCGACCTAATTTTTTCAATTGAAGGCACTAAATCACGATCAGCTGAGATAATAAAAGCAGTATCGTATTTATTTTGGTACGCATCTGAGACTAATTCCGTGGCTATTTGGACATCAGTCATTTTCTCTTCAGGGATATCATTGGGATGGCCACATTGCTCACAAATATAAGGCGTTACCTGATATTTGCCAAAATATAGCTCTATTCCCTCAATGGTATTGAGCACTTCCAAGAATGTGGATTGCCTTTTCCTTTTATCAGGCGGTGAAGTAATTCTCGATGTAAAATATTTCACATTGACAAGGTGCTGAGGGCTCTTTAACAGACTTTGGCAAAGCGACTTGACGTTGAGCCAATAATAACGTCGCCAGCCCTTTTCCTTCAACCCAAAATAAAGATTGAATCCATCAATATATGCAATCACCCTCTCAGCTTTCATAATTATGTCACAAAAGCATATTGACATTTCGTAAAGTTGTCAATATAATCACTTGTAACAACGCTAGGTGTGAGTAACGCCAGTTGAAAACGGCCCCCGTGCAAACGGGGGCTGTTCCTTTGTAGGATCAATGAATTAGCTATCAAGTAGACTGCACCCAGTCACATACTGATAACCCTGTAAGTTTTGCCCTTAAAGTAGGCCAGGGCAGCCAGAGAGGCGAAGACGATGATTAACACGATCAATACAAGTACCAGCGCCCGGTTCATATCCCCGTCCTGGACGGCAAAATAAATCGCCACCGGGATGGTGGCGGTTTTACCCGGTATATACCCGGCCAGCATGAGGGTCGCGCCAAACTCACCGATGGCCCTGGCAAAAGCCATGACAGCACCGGCCGCCACACCCGGCCAGGCCAGCGGCAGTGTGATTGACCAGAATGTCCGCCATTCGCCGGCTCCAAGCGTACGCGCGGCATGTTCCATGCTTATGTCAACCTGCTCAAAGGCACCGCGGGCGTTCATATACATCAACGGGAAAGAAACTACGGTAGCAGTAATGACCGTGGCCGGCCAGGAAAAAACCACCGTCGCTCCCAACAGTAGCAACATCTGCCCGATAGGGCCATTCTTGCCAAATAGCATGAGCAGACCCAGGCCCACCACGGTGGGCGGTAATACCAGTGGGAGAATAAGTATCCCGTCAATTAAACTCCTCATCCTCCCCTCGTACCTTGCCATCCAGCGGGCGGCAGCTATACCCGTAAAAAAGGTGATCACAGTGGCCGTAAAAACGGTGGCTAAAGAAATCCATAGCGGCGACAGGTATGTATCCATCATCTGTAATACCCGGCTA
>JAPLHM010000137.1 GCA_026389635.1 Chloroflexota bacterium
GAGAAATTGATGATTTTTTCCTTTTCGGCCTGCAGTACAGCTGAGGCTATGGTGGGCGCCGTGGTCTCGAAACCTACCCCCAGGAAGATCACTGCCATGTGAGGGTTATCACGGGCTGTCTGCAGCGCATCCTGCGTGGAATAGACGATGCGGATGTCACCGCCCGCGGCGCGGGTCTGCTGGAGGCTTGAATAGCTGCCCGGCACCTTGAGCATGTCGCCGAAGGTGGTGATGATTACTTCGGGCAGGCCGGCCAGGGCTATAGCCCTGTCGATATCACGGTTGGATGTGACGCAGACCGGGCAGCCGGGACCGGAGAGCATCTCGATATTTGCAGGCAGGAGCTGACGTATGCCGTTGCGCATGATGGCCACGGTATGTCCGCCGCAGAATTCCATCAGGCGTACCGGCCTGGTGGAGATCATGGCGATTTTATCGGCCAGTTTGCGTACCAGGCCTGCATCGCGGAACTCGTCGATGAATTTCATCAGGCCACAATTCTACTTGAACAGGATCGAAACGTACAAACCCATCCCTCGCCGGTCCCCGCCGCCTGCTTATCCGCGCCGGCAGTTTTAACGCCAGTCGGCCAGCCCGGTGTCGCTGCACTCGCTGCGCGATATGCGGGTCTGCTTGCTGCCGTCGGCGTTCATTATATATATCTCGCCGTTATCGTTGCTGCAGTCGCGCTTGGAGTAGAAAACGATCTTGCTGCTGTCCGGTGACCAGGCGGGATACTTGTTGTCAACTATGCCGACTGTCAGGCGGGCGCGCTCGCTGCCGTCCGGGTACATGCTATAGACCTCGAAGTTGCCGTTTTGATTGGATTGGAAGGCTATTCTATTACCGTCGGGGGACCAGGCCGGGTAGGTATCGACCTGGGGGCTGTTGGTGATCCTCGTCTGGTTGGTCCCGTCGGCGCGCATGACATATATCTCTGCATTGCCGTCGCGGTCGCTCTGGAAGGCGATTCTGTTTCCGTCCGGTGACCAACTGGGGGCTGCATCGTTAAATGAATTGCTGGTCAGCCTCTGTTGATTGCTCCCATCTGCGTTCATCACGTATATCTGCTCGTTGCCGTCGCGGTCGGAGCTAAAGGCGATCTTCTGGCTGTCGGGTGACCAGGCCGGGAAGTCATCGTTTGCGTCGTTATTGGTCAGGCGTGCCTGGCCGCTGCCGTCCGCGTTGATAGAATATATCTGCCAGTTTCCGTCCATGTCGGTACGGAAGACAATTACCCTGCCGTCGGGTGACCACCGGGAGAATCTCTCTCCCCCGGTCTTGTTTTTTGTCAGAAGCTGCCAGTTGCTGCCGTCGGCATTGGACGTGTACAACTGTGGGCCGCTGTCATCATTGGTGCCGGAGGTGAAGACCAGTTTATTCAGGTTGACCGGCTGCCTGGCTGCCCCGGTTTTTTCCCCCTGAGGCACGGCCGCAGGCGTAATGTTATCCGCCGGCAGAGATGCAATAGCCGTTTGCTTGGGTATATCCGGGGGCGCCTGGGAAGGCGCCGTTGAAGGCGCCGCGGCGCAGGCCAGGCAGACTGCGCTGGTGGCCAGTATGATCAAAGCCGAAATTGCCAGTAGCCTGTTGGATCTCATTGTGTTACCTCCTCATGATTTAGGGGCAGGCCGTCCCGGTGTAGCTTTGCGTCCGCCCGCTGTCAGGCGGCGCCGGCGTCCGACGCAACCATGCGCTCGAGGATATCCAGTGTTTCCATAGCTTCCGCCTCGTTGAGCACATTGATGGCATAGCCCGTGTGCAGCAGCACGTAATCACCCACAAGGGCTTCCGGGGTGAGAGCGATGCTCACCCTGCGGCTGACGCCGCCGATGTCAACATCGGCCTGGTCGCCTTCGACGCAGGTTATTTTGACCGGGACTGCGAGGCACATTTTGTAAAAGTATAACCCAGGGCCACGGGGCTAACAAATCTGACTTGCCAGCATGGACGCAAAAACCGGATAATATCAGGTTTGATTGTCAAGCCGACAAAAGGAGGTACCATGCCCGGAGCGCTTTCAGGAGTCCGCGTGGCGGACTTCAGCCGCATGTATGCGGGCCCATACTGTTCAATGATACTGAGGGAGCTGGGTGCGGAGGTTATCAAGATCGAGTTCAGGGAGAGTGGGGATGCCTGCAGGACAATCCCGCCCATAACGGAGGCCGGTGAGGGATACGTATTTTCAATACTTAACCGCGGCAAGAAGAGCATAACCCTGGAACTGAGGGAAAAAGAGGGGCAGGAGATAGCGCGCGGGCTGATAAAGAAGAGCGATATACTGCTCGAGAATTTCACGCCCGGCGTGATGGAAAGGCTGGGCTTGGGCTACGGCCAGGCCGGCAAGTTGAATCCGCGGCTGATCTACGCGTCGCTATCCGGCTTCGGGCAGACCGGTCCCAACGCCGGCAAGGCAGCTTATGACACTGTTGCACAGGCCATGGGCGGCCTGATGAGCGTGACCGGCTTTCCCGATAACCCGCCCACCAAGTGCGGCCCGGCCATTGCCGACCTCTCCGGCGGCGCCTACACGGTAATCGCTATAATGGCAGCCCTGCAGCATCGCAATACCGGCGGCCAGGGCCAGCAGGTGGATGTGTCGCTGCAGGATTGCATATGGCTTATGACGGCTGTCGAGACCCTCGCCCCCTACGCGCTGAGCGGACATTCAGCGGGAAGGATCGGCAATATGCATCCCAATATAGTGCCATGGAACAATTACACTGCCAGGGATGGGTACATAGTGCTCTGCATAGTCACGGTTGGCCAGTGGCAAAAAATGGCTGAGGTCATGGGCAGGCCTGATCTTGTAGAGGATCCCGAAACCCTGCCCCTGGCATCGCGGGTTCAGCGAAGGGATGAACTGGACAACATTGTGGCCAACTGGGTTAAAGACAGGACAGTGGCAGAGGTGCAAAAGCTGATGGACGAGGCGTCACTACCGTGTGCGCCCGTCATGGATACAGGGCAGCTTGTCAACGATCCTCACATACAAAGCCGCCAGATGGTGGTGGATGTGGAACAGATGCTGTCAGGCCCGCTCAAGATGCCGGGCAGCATTTTCAAGCTTTCTGCCACGCCCGGGGACCCGCTAATGCCGGCGCCCTTCCTGGGTGAGCATAACAGCGAGGTTTACGGCGGCCTGCTTGGCTACAGCGAGGAGAAGGTCGAGGAACTCATGGCGCGGGAAATTATTTAGGCACACGGGCGGACATGAATGTCCGCGCCTACGACTGCAGTATCTTTGACCTGCCGGCTATGGCCGCCTGGCCGAGAGAGATGCCCCCGTCATTGGCCGGCACGTTCCTGTGGGTGAGGACCTTGAACCCGCTTTGCCCGAGCAACTCCATCACCTTGCCCAGTAACAGCCGGTTCTGGAAGCAGCCCCCGCTGAGTGCAACGGTGCCCAACCCGGACTGCGCCTTTATCTTGAGGCAGGCGTCCCGTGTCATGGCTGCGATCGTGTTATGGAACCTCATGCTGACTGTTGCGGCCGTGCAGCCTCTGAGGATATCGTTGATCACCCCGGCCACCAACTCTTGAAGCAGGATTATCGAGTAGTTTTGGTCGCCTGTAATGGAGAAGGGATAGAGGCCTTTTTCATCGATTGCGCCGTGGGCCTGCATCTCCATCTCGATGGCGGCCTGTGCCTCGTAGTCGATAGTGGTGCGGATACCGGCCATGGCCGAGACGGCGTCGAAAAGCCTGCCCATGCTGGAGGTCAGCGG
>JAPLHM010000305.1 GCA_026389635.1 Chloroflexota bacterium
CAATACCGAGGAGACCATGGCCATGCTGAGGGACGGCTGGCTGTATACAGGTGACATCGGATACATGGATGAGGATGGCTACCTGTTCATCACCTCACGTAAGAAGGACCTTATCAAGCCCAGCGGCTTCCAGGTCTGGCCGCGGGAGGTCGAGGAAGCAATATGCTCCAACCCGAACGTGTCTGAGGCCTGCGTGGCCGGCATACCCGACGCCAAGCAGGGAGAGGCGGTTAAAGCCTGGGTGGTTCTGGCGACTGGTAAGACAGCGACGGCAGAAGAGGTCCAGGCCTGGTGTAAGGATAAGCTGGTGGCCTATAAGATACCCAAATTCGTGGAATTCCGCAGCGAATTGCCCAAGACCATGGTGGGCAAGGTGCTGCGCCGCGTGCTGGTCGAGGAAGAGAAGGCCAAATCAAAATAGACATCGGGTAGCACACTGTAACCCCGACAACCTGTAGGGGCGGGCCATTAGGCCCGCCCGAAGAAGGTATTTGTTGGCTGCTCCCGGCTAACCCCCGGGGGCAGACGATAGGCCACTGGATTGACTGATTACCTCCCATCATAATTAAATAATATTTTTGAGGAGGCTGCAATATGGCGGAATATCCATGGTACAAGAGTTACGACCACGGGGTACCCCAATCCCTGGAACCCTATCCCCAGATCACCTTGCTGGACATTATCAGTGAAACGACCAGCGAGATGCCTGACCACACATTCATGTATTTCAAGGACAGGTATTTTTCTTACAGGGAAACATCTCGTCTGCTGGAGGTATTGGCCTCAGCCCTGATAGCCAATGGCGTTAAGAAGGGCGATCGCGTGGCAAGCATGCTGCTCAATATGCCGCAGCAATTGATCGGGGCCTTCGGCGCCATGAAGGCAGGCGGTATTTACGTGCCGCTAAACCCGCTTTATAACGAAGATGAACTGGTGCATGCGCTCAACACTATAGATGCCGAGGTGCTGATCGTCTGGGACCTGCTGTACGCCAATGTTAAGAAGATCCAGTCGCGCACAAAGCTTCGCCTCATCGTCGCAACTTCGCTTGAGGATTACATGCTCCCCGAGGCCGGGAAACCGCATGGGGTTGAGCTTCAGAAGGGCGATGTGTGGATGGATGAACTGATGTCCAAACATGCAGGCGACCCGGCTCCCAAGATTAAACCGGGCATCGATGATACTGCCATAATTTTATTCAGCGGTGGCACTACAGGCGCGCCCAAGGGCGCCATGCTTTCCTTCCGCAATATGGTAGCGGTAGCGCTGCAGAGCAATACCTGGAACAAGGGTGGATTGATGACACAAAACGATTACACCATGGCGCTTATGCCCATGTTCCATGCCTATGGCTTTAATGGCGTTATTGCCAGTGCGCTGTCCTATCGCAGTCCCCTGGCCATAGTGGCCAACCCGCGCGATTTAAATGATGTCATCGTCACTATTCAGAAGGTTCGCCCTGCTTCCATGCCGGGTGTGCCAACCCTGTTCATCGGCCTGATGGAACACCCCGAAGTCAAGGCCGGCAAAGTTGATTTCAGTTGCCTCAAATTCTGCCTGTCGGGAGCTATACCTCTGATGGTGGAGACCAAGCAGCGCTGGGAAGCCATGACCGGGGCCAAGATATTGGAAGCTTATGGCATGACGGAATCGACCGTTGTCATATCGGTTGGCCCGTTAAACGGCGCCTGGAAGGAGGGTTCGGTTGGTCTGCCCTTGCCGGATGTGATTGTGAAATTCGTTGATGCGGCTGATCCTGATAAGGAACTGCCCTACGGGCAGGAGGGTGAAGTCGTGGCTAAAGGTCCTCAGGTCATGCAGGGATACTGGAATAATCCCCAGGGCACTGAGGAGATGATCAAGGACGGGTGGCTATACACGGGAGATATCGGCTATATGGACAATGATGGCTACATCTACCTGACTTCACGTAAAAAGGACCTGATAAAGCCCGGCGGGCACCAGGTCTGGCCGAGGGAAGTCGAAGAGGTGATATCGGCGCACCCCGCAGTTGCCGAGGTAGGAGTAGCCGGCATACCCGATCCTGTCCAGGTTGAATCGGTGAAAGCCTGGGTAGTACTCAAACCCGGCGAGAAACTGAGCGCCGAGGAGCTGCAAAAATATTGCCGCGAGAGACTTACGGCCTATAAGGTGCCGAAGTATATAGACTTCAGGGAGGCATTGCCCAAGACTCTGGTAGGCAAGATATTGCGCCGAGTTCTGCAGGAAGAGGAGAAGGCCAAAAAGACGTAGGGACAGGTCTTCAGACCCATCGGCAGACGCGGGCGCACCTGAAGGTACGCCCCTACACGGTAAAACATGGGGTTTTTAAACCCGCCCGCGTAAATAAAATAGCTATTCAGGAGGTAGAAAGTGACTGAATATCCGTGGTTCAAACATTACGATGCAGGTGTCCCGCGCACGCTTGAGCCCTATCCCGACAAGACGCTTTTTGAGGACGTGGCTGATGTAGCCAAAGAGCGTCCCGGCCACCGCATGATCTGGTTCAAGGGCAGGTGGATGACCTATAAGCAAGTTGACCACCTGAGTGATGTGCTGGCTGCCGGCCTTATCGCGCAGGGGGTCAGGAAGGGCGACCGCGTGGTCATGCTCATGCCCAACTGCCCCAATATCGTCATCGGCCAGCTTGCCATCTGGAAGGCAGGGGCTATCTCGGTGCCGGTCAACCCGCTGTATAGTGAGTCTGAGCTTGAGTTCGCGCTCAAGGAGTGCGGCGCGGAAGTGGCCATCGTATTGACCGCCTTCTACGAACTGGTGAAAAAGATTCAGCCGCGCACCAACCTGCGCCTGCTCATCGCCACCAGCATCAAGGAATACCTGGCGCCTTTTATGAAATTCATGTTCACGCTGCTGATGGAGAAGAAGCTTGGACAATACTTAGAGAGGGTGCAGGGCAACGATATCTGGCTGCAGGACCTCA
>JAPLHM010000205.1 GCA_026389635.1 Chloroflexota bacterium
AACTATATATGGCTCAACGGCAGAATAAAAGCCATCTTTAACCTTTTCCAATAATGAGAGGCATCTGTCATGATGCGCTTCCGTTTTCCTGAGAGCAGCAACAATAATAGAACTATCAAGAGTGACCAGTTCAGACATTCCCTATTCTCCTCTCTGCGCCTGTATCTCTTCTAAGGCAGAGGAACCTGACCACAGATTAGAAACCTCTTCTGATGCCTTCAGTAAATCACGCCAGGCTCCCGAAGATTTGGCCTTATCGGGCGTTGATTGATAGATAAGGATAGATTTTAGCTGTACTATTTCATAGGTTAATTTGTCTAAGCGTTCTCTCAATCCCTTCCGGTATTTTACAGTCTTCATAATCATCACCTTTCTCTAAGAGTATTTAGTTCCCCATATAAAGTTATTGCCCCATCTCTTTGTCCAGCATTTTCCCTAATTCGTAACAGGAACGGCGTCTTTGCTACGGACGGCATAAAAATAGTTATACAAAGCTAAAATCTTACGGATTTTAGCTTGAATTTTCGTGGTGGAGGCGAGGGAGGGTCGAACTCCCCGTCCAGAAAAAAGTTGCCAGCACTTCTACAGGCATAGTCTGCTCTTTAATCTCGCCCGCTCAACCTCTGCAGACGGAGTCTAAGCGGGCCAGCCGATAAATCTTAAACAGTCCTCATCAGCATCGGGACTGTTGCACCCCGGCATTTCGTCGCCCAATCCAATCCCACCGGGACGAGGAAAGGTTGGACGAGCTGCCTTTTAGGCTGCTACTGGTACTGCTTCGTTGGCAGTTGTGTTTTGCCACCTGATTATCGAGGTAGATGGCGCCTCGGCCTGCCGTACTGTGGGCTTTCCCCTGTCGAAGCCACGCGCCCCCACAAATATTTGGTTGTTAACGTGCTTTGCGGGCTCCCGATTTCATGGCCCGCTCCACTTCACGATCGGTCTCGCGTTTGGCCATAGTGTCGCGCTTATCGTACTGCTTTTTGCCCCTGCCGACACCTATCTCTAACTTGGCGATCCCGTTCTTAATATATATCCTGAGAGGCACCAGAGTCAAACCCTTCTGGTTAGCCGTCTGCTCCAGTTCGGCTATCTGTCTGCGGTGCATCAGGAGCTTGCGCCGACGGTCGGGTTGATGTGTATTGAAACCACCCGCCTGGTAGGCGGATATATGCGAGTTGTGCAGCCATAGCTCGCCCTTCTCGGGCCTGGCGTAGGCGTCCCTGATGTTGACCCGGCCCATCCTGATGGACTTGATCTCCGATCCCTTGAGCGCAATGCCGGCCTCGTAGCTTTCCAGGATATGATAATCATGGTAAGCCTTTTTGTTTACTGTAATCGTTTTGATATTTTCCATATGTGTTAAAATTCTACCGCTGCCAACGCCTTAACTACACGAGAGGAGGGGAAGTCAATGACGGGTATCCGCGAGAAAATGTGGCTTATTATAGCAGCATTCCTGGCAGTTTGCCTCATCACCGGCATAGTATTTTTATGCGTCCGCCTTTACAATCTACAGCCCGCCGAGATAATCCTGAGCGAGTCCAGGCAGGCCGACATCAGCGGCGACGTATATATCTGCGGCAGCGTCGCCCGCCCCGGCATTTATGCAGCCCAACCCGGCGATACGCTGACGGCGCTTGTTTCTGCCGCGGGCGTATCTGATAATGCCGACATCGGCGCCGTCTCGATCCGCGTGCCCGCAAAGGGTGAAACCGCTCAACCCCAGAAGATCGACCTCAACCGCGCAGAAGGCCCTCTCCACAGCGTGGATGACCTGCTCAAGATCAAGGGCTTCGGCATTTCCACTGTCGAGGATTTGAGGCCCTTCGTCACCGTAGGGGAATGACCTGACATGCCCCTTTTATATGTCAGCATAGCCTGGTTAACCGGCATATTTACCGGCTCAATATTTATTCTGCCGGCGTGGATGCTGGCCCTGCCTCTGCCGGCTTTGCCACTGGTCTTCCTGATGCCCAAACACCGGAGGTCCCTGACCGTACTGGCCCTATGCCTGCTGGCCTTCCCCGCCGGCAACCTGGTCTACCAAACGTCTCAACAGCCGCTGAACAGCACACAGGCGCATTACTACAATGAAAAGGGCAGCGTCCTGCTGACCGGCATTATAGACGATGAACCGGAGGTCAAGGGGGCCTCGGTTGAGTTTAAACTGGCTGCAAACGGTATCGGCGCCGCTGATAACACTTTACCGGTTAAGGGGGGCGTGCTGGTCAGGTTACCTTTCTACAGGTCATTTCAATACGGCGACGCGCTTGAATTGAGCGGCAAGCTGCAAACACCGCTGCAATTCGGTGATTTCGATTACCGCGGCTACCTTGAAAACAGGGGCATTTATTCTGTCATGAATTACCCGTCCGCAACCGTAACCGGCACCGGTGAAGGGTTTCTGCCGTTAACCTGGATTTATGGCCTGCGCAGCAGCCTGTCTAATAGCCTGTCGATTTGCCTGCCCGAACCGCAGAACTCGCTGGCCTGCGCAATCCTTCTCGGCCTGCGCGGGAGCCTCCCCCCTGACCTCGTGCAAGCCTTCTATATGACAGGCACCACGCACCTTATTGCTATCTCCGGTATGAACCTGACCATACTCCTCGGCATGGTACTGGCTTTAACTATCTGGATATTCGGCAGGAGAAACAAAGCCTATTTCTGGATAGCGCTGGCCTTCATCTGGCTTTACACGGTTTTAACAGGCATGCCCGCTACCATGGTGAGGGCAGCTATCATGGGGAGCATATTCCTCACTGCAGAACTGCTGGGCAGGCAACGCAACGGCCTGGCAGCCCTTGTGCTGGCAGCCGCACTTATGACCGCGGTAGAACCACGCGTCCTGTGGGATATCAGCTTCCAGTTGAGCTTCCTCTCGATGCTCGGCCTGGTGCTCATAGCCCCCTATTTAATGGCATTCACCAGCCCGCAAGCAGCGCCAGGGCAAAGCAGGTATGCATTATGGCTAAAAGAAATCATCGTTATCAGCTTCGGCGCGACGCTGGCCGCGGTGATAGCAACCTGGCCGCTGACAGCGCTCAATTTTCATGCTTTTTCAATCGTCAGCGCCCCCGCCACCTTCTTCTCCATGCCGTCGTTCCCGGGCATAATCGTCACTTCCCTGCTGACCGCTGCGGCAGGCCTGGCCTGGCCGCCGCTGGGGATGCTCCTTGGATGGGTCGACTGGCTGTTTCTGTCGTACTTTTTACTCGTAG
>JAPLHM010000160.1 GCA_026389635.1 Chloroflexota bacterium
GGCATAGCGGGCTGGCAGGCGCAGGGTTTCACGGGAGGCGACATCCTTGCCCTTCAGCCGTCGCCTTCCTACGCTGTTGACGCCTCGCTGGTGGTCACGGCCTGCACCCTGCAACGCACCTACATCAACCTGGGTTCCCGCGATATAGGCGCCAACGCGTGCTACTGGAATACAGCCCAGGGCTACCCGGTGGAATTGTGCACCTCTGACCAGGCCGGGGGTTCTTCCAGCGGAAAGGACAAGGTTATCACGGCCGGCCTGGCCCTGCCGGCTGACTTCGACGGGAACTCCGGCGCGAAACGCATCATATTCGCCGCCTGTGACTCCAACGGGAGCTCGGCCGGCACTTCCCGGCCACTGGATGATGTGTACCGGATAAACGATACCATTGTCACCCGCCTCGCTGTCCCCACGGCTAAGCCGCGCATCAGTTCGATCGCCTACAGCGGCTCTACCGTCTCGGGCAAGCTGTTAGCAGGATGCGTTGAAGCTGACCGCGTAACCGGGGCGGCCAATGTCTTTTTCACAGCCGACCCGCTTGCGCAGTGCATCACCTGGCTGAAGCCGCTCAAGCCGCCCACGGGCGGCTACAACTCGGGTTATGGCAACGTGCAGGTGGCCTGGGTGCTGGACGGCTCAACAGCCTTTGCCGGCACCGCTTCGGGCAACCGCAGCACCCCGTCTGACTGGGCTAACCTCGACGTCAGCAGCGCTCCCTGGGCATCGGTTCCGCTGGACGAGTCAGCCTTCTCCCTCAGCGTAGACGACGGCGTCTCCTGGAACCAGCTGAGCCTGATCGACACACAGGTCAACCGTTACCGCGCATTGGCCGTGTCTAAGGACGGCAAAACCGTTTATATATCGTCCGTCAACGACAACGGTCTGGGCAGCACCTGGCGCAGCCGCACCGTTGTAATTGGAGAGGCCTGGCAAAGAATAGCCTGCATAGACTTCACCGCGCCGCTGCTCAGGCTGGCGCCGGATGATGAGGACGGTTCAGTCGTATTCCTGGGCAACCAGGGCAGCACGCGTATCATTCAATCCCGCGACAGCGGGCAGACCTGGCGCGAATGCCTGCCGGACGCATACATCCAGGATATGGCGGCCAGCAGCAGCGACGAGCTATATGTCGTCCAGGCCAACGCGCTGGTAAGGCGGGGCGGGTATGAACCGGCCGGCTGGACCTGGGATAAATTCAGGGATACAGGCCTGCTGTCCGCCCATAATATCGCGGTGCAGGGCAGCAGTGTGGTGGCCGGCGCGGCGATGGGACAGCAGTGCCCGGCGTCCTATTCATTGGACAGCGGCGAAGAATGGGTGCTGATAACCGAGCCGGCTTACAGCAACGGCAACCGTCACGTGGCCTTCGATGAAGAGTTCAAGGACAACCGTTTTATCTACATGGCCGACGATGCCGGCGGGCTGTACCGCTGGACAGTGGGCAAAAGCAACCGATGGGACGACATGGTGCCGCCCAACAACAGCTATTACGGCCTGGCGGCGGGCACCCGCGGGATGTTTTATGCCGCCTACAGCCAGGCCAACGCAACCGGTGTCTCGAGGACCACCTATTCCCGCGGCAACTTCCCGGAGGATGGGGTCTACTACGACACACTGACTACCGGATTAGGTGCGGGCGTGGTCTTCCGGCTGGAGCCGGCATCCTTGTCGCTTGTCGACGATACGCTCTGGGCATTCGACGCGCGCGATTACGATTACACCAGTGGCATCGGGCTGCTGTGGGCATTCAGGGATACGTTAGCCAACCATTCCCCCTGGCTGATCTCTCCCCGTGGCAACACCCTGATATATTGCGATCCCGTGACCGGCCGCAACGCCCCGGTTGACCTTCGGTGGGATCAACTCTCGCTGAGCGAGGCCTACCAGGTGGAAGTCGGCAAGGACAAGTGGTTCGACCTGGCAGTTACCGAGGCCGAGCCCGCCGACAATCCCTTCTACGTACCGGATAAATCGCAATATCCCGCTTACTATATCAGGCCCGGCGTGCTACCCGAGGCCGGGCAGACCTATTACTGGCATGTGAGGGTCAGGAGGGCGGCCACCGGCCAGGTCATCCGCAGCCGGTACTCTCCCGCCTTCAGCTTCACCGTCCGGCCCGGCTACCCGGTATCGGCGCCGTCCTACCCGGGAATAGAATCGCTGCAGCCCTGCCACGGCGCCTGCGAAGTGCCGGCCTACCCGCTGGGCTTCTCCTGGACACCCACTCAAGGAACGAGTAAATACCGCTTCGTGCTGGCCAGGGACCCGGATCTCAGCCGGCCTGTCATAGACCAGCCAGTCGATGCTGCGGCATTTAAGCTGCCCTGGCGGCTCAACTACGCGACCGCCTATTTCTGGCAGGTTACCCCGCTCGAACCCGTGCCCGGCGAAAACAGCCCCGTGTTCTCATTCAACACGGCTGCAGAACCGGCAGTTTCGCCTTCAATCATACCTGCAGATAACACATTCAGCGCCGTGCTGGCAACATTCACCTTCACCCTCCTGTTCTTCCTGTCTGTACAGGTCATTATGCACAGAAACAACAGGGCGCCATAACATCATTGCGGGCGTATAAGATGCAGGGGCGTACCTTCAGGTGCGGCCGCCGGATTAAATAAAACGAGATTGGTAAAAACCCTACCCATTACGCTATAATCTGTCCCGCTGTGGTGAGTGTAGCCCAGTGGTCTAAGGCGCCAGGTTGTGGCCCTGGATATCGAGGGTTCAAATCCCTCCACTCACCCCACCTTTTTTTGCCCTCCACCTGTGCAAGTTCACATGCGCCTGTAGCTCAGAGTACCATAGAATCGGTCTTCGGGGAATGAGCCGTAATATAATAGGTGGTCTCAGCGCCCATGGTTTGAATAGAAAGGAGTTATCTCATGCTTTTTTCCGAACGTGTTTTTTGCGGGCAATTGACCCCTGATGATATCGGCAGCAGGGTGCTTTTGGCCGGCTGGGTGGATGCCTTCCGGGACCACGGAGGCTTGATGTTTATCCACCTGCGCGACCGCAGCGGCATTATGCAGATCGTTTTCAGCCCGGAAGTCGCACCGGCCGATGTCTGCCAGAAGGCAGCCTCCCTGCGCGCCGAATATTGCATCGCGGTCAGGGGGGAGGTCAAAAAGCGGCTTGCGGGCACGGAAAACCCCAACATCGAAACAGGAAATATTGAGGTCCTGGTCACTGAACTGACCGTGCTTTCCGAATCGGACTCGCTGCCTTTCGCCATTTCCGACAAGGCTATGGTAGCGGGCGCGGCATCCGCCGGCGCAGACAATGTGGCTGAGGACCTGCGGCTCCAGTACCGCTACTTGGACATCCGCCGTCCTTCGATGCGGGACAATCTGATCTCACGCCACCGCATCTTTCAATGCGTCCGCGAATTCCTCGATTCGCGGGGCTTCCTGGAAATCGAAACGCCGGTGTTGACCATGAGCACTCCGGAAGGCGAGCGCGATTACCTGGTGCCCAGCCGCGTCCATCCACAGAATTTTTACGCCCTGCCCCAGTCGCCACAGCTCTTCAAACAACTGCTCATGATCGGCGGCATGGAACGCTACTTTCAGCTGGCGCGCTGCTTCCGCGATGAAGACCTGCGTCCCAACCGGCAGCCGGAATTTACCCAGCTCGATATTGAAGCTTCTTTTATTGATGAGGAATTTCTCTATGAACTGGTTGAAGAACTTACCATCAAGATGTTCGCCGCCGGCGGCATTGCGCTTTCCCGGCCTTTCGCCCGCATGACCTATGCCGAGGCGATGGACGCGACCGGTTCCGACCGTCCAGATCTGCGCTTCGGCCTGCGCTTTGTCGATGTGACGGATGTGTTTTCCCAAACCAATTATGCTATCTTCCGCCAGATTCTTCAGCGTGGCGGCTGCATCAAGGGCATCAACATTAAAGGCCAGTCCGACCAGCTCAGCAAGAATGTACTGCAAAATGAATACGCCAAAGAGATCGCGCCGTCATTCGGCGCCAAAGGCATGACCTGGATGCGCGCCGAACGCGGTAAACTCGAATCTAATATCGTCCAGTTTTTCAGCAGCCAGGAACAAGAAGAGTTGCGCAAAAA
>JAPLHM010000140.1 GCA_026389635.1 Chloroflexota bacterium
ACGAAGCTGGCGATGGGCTTGAGGCCGAGTTTATTGGCTTTCTCGCGGGACATGATGAGCATGGCAGTGGCGCCCGCATTCAACGGGGAGGATGTGCCTGCTGTGATCGTGCCGTCGGGCTTGTAAGCCGGCTTCATCCCGGCAAGCTGCTCAAGGGTGCTGTCACCACGGACAGCCGCGTCATAATCGAACATCTGCTTGCTGCCGTCGGGGAGCGTGATTTCCACCGGCAGTATCTCGCCTTTGAGCCATTCCTTTGACTCGGAAGCCAGTTTATGCGACCTGAAAGCGAACTTGTCCATATCTTCCCTGGTAATGCCGGCCATCTCCTGCAGTTTCTGCGCGGTGAAGCCCATATTGACCGAGAACATAAGTTCGATATTCTTGTACTTCGGATCGTTGATGAGCCCGTCGGGATATTTGATCGCGCCGCCGCCGCCCATGGGGATATGGGTCATGTGCTCGATGCCTCCGCAGAGGACCACGTCTGAATAGCCGCAGGCAATGCTCATGACGCCGGTGCGCAGGCCGCAGAGGGCTGAACCGCACTGCTGGTCAACCTGCTGGGTGGCAACTTCGAAGGGCAACTGGGCGTAAAACGCCGGGAATTTTCCGCCGAAGGTGAAGTTTTCAAGCAGCGGGTTGGCCGTGCCCGTAATAGCCTCATCGATCTCCTTGGGATCCAGTTTGTTCCTCTTGATCAACTCATTCCAGAGCATGGCCAGGACTTCATCCATCCTGTAGCCGTTCAATAAATCCTTCTCTGGTTCCTTGGGACGGGACCTGGAAAACGCGGAGCGTAAATAGTCAACAATTACTACTTCTCTGGCAAGACCCATTTTCATTACTCCTTTTTTTAAATTTCTGTCCCATTTTACATGGTTGCACTGATTATGACAAACGCCGTTAAGCGTAATATTTTCACGATGCCCGGCCGCCTACCCTTTTATCACGCCTATGGGCACAGCCATGGCGACCTTGCGGCAGATGCCCGCCCCCTGCGCAATTTCAACCACGCCGGTGACATCTTTGTAAGCATGCGAGGCCTCCTCCGCCAGCGATCCCATGTCATCTGTTCTGACATAGATGCCCTTTGCCATCAGGTCGCCTGCCACGTCGACGCCGCGCATCCCCTTTTTAGCCGCTCCCCTGCTCTGCAGCCTGCCGGCGCCATGACAGGTGGAGCCGAAAGTCTCCTGCATGGCCCTCTGCGTGCCTACGGCAATGTAGGAACACCTGCCCATGTCACCCGGTATGAGCACCGGCTGTCCCACCGCCATGTACTTATCGGGCACACCCTTTTGCCCGGCCGGGAAGGCGCGGGTCGCCCCCTTGCGGTGGACGCATAGCTTAAGTACCTTGCCATCGACAGTATGCTCCTCGATCCTGGCGATATTGTGTGCCACATCGTAGACCTGTTCCAGGCCTATCTCTTCAACCCGCTTGCCGAACACTTTGACGAACGACTCCCGTGTCCAGTGTGCGATACACAGCCTGTTGGCCCAGGCGTAGTTGGCCGCGCAGGCCATGGCTGCCAGGTAGTCCCGTCCCTCCTCGGATTCCACCGGCGCACAGGCAAGCTGGCGATCGGGCAGGGATATGCCGTACTTGCCGGCCGCCGCACCCATGATGCGCAGGTAATCGTCGCACACCTGGTGGCCCAGTCCCCTCGACCCGCTGTGTATCAGCATCAGCACCTGGCCCTGGCGCGTAATACCCATGGCGGCGGCAGCGTGCTTATCATATATCTCGCGGACAGACTGCACCTCCAGGAAATGATTGCCCGAGCCGAGGGTGCCCAACTGCGGTGCACCGCGCTTTTTAGCTCTGGCGCTTACTTTGCCCGGGTCTGCAACCTTCATGCAACCCTGTTCTTCCGTGACATCGAGGTCCTGCCTGTTGCCGTAACCTTTTTTCACTGCCCATCCCGCGCCCGACGTCAGCACCTCGTCCATCTCCTTTTCGCTTATCCTGATCTTGCCCTCGGAACCCAAACCGGATGGGACGTTGCTGAAGAGGTGGTTGATCAGCTCCCTGATTTTAGGTCTGACCTCGTCTTCGTTGAGGTTGGTGCGTAGCAATCTGACCCCGCAGTTGATATCATAGCCGACGCCGCCGGGCGATATGACGCCGTCGCTGACGCGCATTGCGGCCACGCCGCCGATGGGAAATCCGTAACCCCAGTGAATATCCGGCATAGCCATGGAGTGGCCGACGATGCCCGGCAGGAAAGCCACATTGGCCACCTGTTCCAGCGACTGCTCCTCCCTGATAGTGTCCAGCATGGCTCTGTCG
>JAPLHM010000213.1 GCA_026389635.1 Chloroflexota bacterium
CTGGGCGGCGCTTGCTGTGCGCATGACAGCACCCCTGCTGAGATCAGCAGCAAAGCTGACAAGATCAATAATCGGTATTTGAAATTTTTCATTTCACACTCAAACCTCCGCACTTAAAAGTATTAAAATTATAGCTAACCCCTACGGTTAAAGCAATATCCCCTTAGCGGCTTGTACTGCTGATGTCGTAACTGCGCGCCTTCCATGCGTCCGGCGTGGTCAACTGAACAGTAAAACTCCACACCTCCCCGGGTTCTAAGAATTGCTTGTAGGCCGAGGCAACGCCAATCAGATTTTTGTCCGCGTCGTAATAGCGTACCGCGATATTGCATTCTGTCACCGGAAGAGTGTCAACATTTTTGGCAATGCCTGTAACAACTGCCATGCTTTTAGTCGAATTGAGGTCTCCCGTAAACTGCCTTGCGGTGAGATTATGACCGGTGATCTGAAGGCCGGCAGCCCTGTTACAGCCAGCAGATACAAGAGCCAGCAGCAAGGTGAGACAAACAATCCAGTGACCGTATTTAAACAACCCTTCCACCTTCATTGCAAAGTATATACAAACACGGCCGTTTTCACAACGGCTTGCGCTTCCCGTCAGTTACATATGGATATGTCATACCTGGCAACCTTCCAGGCGTCACTGCCATTGAGCGCCACCCTGAAATTCCACAGCTGCCCGGGCTCCAGCCGTTTAATGCCGTCGGAGAAAACCCCTAAACTATTGCCCCCGTAATCGTAAAACGTTACGCATATCCTGCAATCATCCAGGGGCCACAACAGCGTATTCTGTGCCTGGCCCTCCACCGTGGCTGTGCTTTGCGTTACGTCTGCTGTGAATTCGGAAACCTGTATGTCATGCCTGATCACCCTGACGGCAGTGATAGGACTGCAGGCATTTAAACAGGGGATCAGTATCAATGACAGCAGAATCAGCCGGCGGCTTAGAGGCATAGGTTACCTGCAGCACGTAGACGGATCCCGCACAATTACCGTCACCGTCACCGTCTGACTGGCTGTATTGCCGAGGCCGTCATCCACTGTGGCCATTACATGAAAGTCACCGTATGTCCTGGGCGCCTCGTAGGTAATGGAAGACCCGCTTCCCGCGATGGTACCATCGCTGCTAACCCATTTATAGTTCAACGGCGCACCCTGCGGGCTAAGGGCAGAACAGGTGATTACGGTATTGCCCAGGGGATATAGATTGGTATGCTCAGCGACCAGCGACGAAATCACCGGCGCATTGGGATTTATGTTACCACCTGCTGCGCATGCGCCGCCGGCAATAACGGCGGCAAACAACAGCGGCAGCGCTAAATAGAATGCGGCTCTTTGTATTTTCAATTTGTGCTCTCCAGAAATATCATTGATGCAAACGTATATATGATAAATTCGGCGCGACATTTTCGCAAATTGAGTTTGTTAAACCCTGATCGCTTCATGTATGCTTTATACAAATATCCGTCGAGGTATAAAATGGCTGATTTTCAAAGCAAGATAGAAAAGCTTGTTGACAGAGTTATTGACAACAACAGGTGGAGGCAGCGGGAATGCATTAATCTCATACCCTCAGAATCCACACCCAGCCTGCTGGTAAAGCTATGCGAGATATCAGACCCGGTTGGCCGCTATGCCGAACACAGGACCATGAAAGGCAGGGAGATATATTTTTACCAGGCCACCGACTTTATCAGGGACGTCGAAGATGAGCTGAGAAAGGAGTTGCAGCAGTATTTCGGCTGCGCCAACATTGAGCTGCGTCCAATCAGCGGCAACATGGCCAACGAGGTGGTTTTTAAAGGCATAGTCAAATACCTCAACCGGGAAAAGCCGGTTAGTCAGCCGCTGAGAAAAATGCGCGCTGTGATCAACAACGATCTGAACAAGGGAGGGCACCTCAGCGCCCAGCCGATGGGCGCCCTGTTCAACTTCGTAGCGGATAACCTGGAAACGGGCAAAGAAAATGTCTATCATTTTCCCGTTCTTAAGGATAACCCTTATAAAGCGGACACCGCTAAACTCGCGGAATTGATCGGGGTGGTCAAACCTGAGCTGATCATCTTCGGCAAAAGCATGTTTTTATACCGCGAACCGGTCAAATTTGTATCTGAAATCACCAGCCGCATGGACCCCCGTCCCATACTCATGTTTGATATGGCTCATGTCCTGGGTCTTTACGGCGATTTCCAGGCCCCATTCAGCGAGGGCGCCGACATCGTCACGGGCAGCACACACAAAACCTTCTTCGGCCCGCAGCGCGGCGTGATCGCAGGCAACATGGCCGTCGGGACCGGCCTGGAGAAGCTGTGGGTGGAGATCAAGAGCAGGGCCTTCCCCGGCTCCACCAGTAACCACCACCTCGGCACGCTGCTTGGCCTGCTGATGGCCACGTACGAGATGAACCAGTTCAAGCAGGATTACCAGGCGCAGGTGATAAAGAATGCCCGTGCTTTCGCCAGGGCGCTTAACTCCAGGGGCATAGCAGTTGAAGGTGATGCAGGGGAAGGCTTCACCGAAACCCACCAGGTGTTGATACGTGTAAGGCAGTATGGGCTGGGAGAGGATATCGCCCGCAGGTTGGAGGAAAATAATATTATCACCAATTACCAGGCCCTGCCGGACGACGACAGCTTCATAGCGTCAAGCGGCATAAGGATGGGCACGCAGGAGATGACGCGCTTTGGCATGAAGGAGGCCGATTTTGAGCAGCTTGCCGGGTACCTGAGCGAATGTGTTAAATCGAACAGGCCGGTGAAAGACGAGGTCAAGAAACTCCGCCAGGGGTTCCTGACTATGCAATACTGCCTGCCTGCGGAACAATCGCTCTCATTAGCAGCTAAGGTGCTCTCTTCCATACTGCCTGCGGATCCCTACATAGCCAAATTCGCCGACAACTTAAAATCATTCTCCTGACCCCGGTTTCGATCTCAACCCCTCCGTTAAGCCGGGCGTGCCGCTTTCAGCGGTTCATCTGATTTTGTCCTGCCTGTGTCTATGCTTATAATTGTTTACGGCCAACTCAATGAAACAGCTATATGCCATAGAGACCTTTGCCCTTACCAAGAGATACGGCAAGATACTTGCGCTCGATCAACTCAACCTGAAAATCGAACCGGGGGAGGTGTTCGGCCTGCTGGGTCCCAATGGCGCGGGCAAGACTACAGCTATATCCATGCTGTGCACCGTCAACTCTCCCACATCAGGAACGGCCCTGGTCAACGGTTACGACATCCGCAAACAGGCGGGAAAGGTACGCCGCAGCATCGGCATTGTTTTCCAGGATCCCAGCATCGATGACCGCCTGACAGGAAGAGAGAACATGATGCTGCACGCTACCCTTTATGATATCCGCTCCCCTGCCGCAAAGAAACGGATCGGCCAATTACTGGACCTGGTGGGTTTGGCAGACCGTGCCGATTCGCCCATGAAGACCTATTCCGGGGGTATGCGGCGCAGATTAGAGCTGGCCCGGGGGCTTTTGCACAGCCCCAGGGTGCTTTTCCTGGACGAACCGACCCTTGGCCTGGATCCGCAAACGCGTCAACACCTCTGGTCACATATTGAGGAGTTGGCCAGGCGTTCAAACATCACGGTAATCCTAACCACGCACTACATGGAGGAGGCGGAGCGCCTCTGCAGCAGGGTGGGCATCATCGACATCGGCAGGATCAAGGTGGTGGACACTCCGGCTAACCTGATCGGTGAACTGAAGGGTGACGTAGTGACGGTTGTGACCAACCGGCCGGCTGATTTCCTGGCCAGGATAAAAGAGCTCAATTTTACACATCATGCAGAGGAGACTGACAGCAGTGTACGCCTGCACCTGTCCGACGCCGAGAAGAAGGTGCCCATGATCGTGGAACTGGCATCGGCCAGCCAGATCGAGCTTAAATCTGTCTCCATACATAAGCCGACCCTGAACGACGTATTTTTACATTACACCGGAAAGGAAATACGCTCTGAAGAGGCGGAGAATGAGCTGAGGTCAACCATGCGTGCACTCAACAGGATGAGATGAGTGAGCTGAGAAAGATAGGCGCGTTGTGGTACCGTGAAGTGCTGAGGTACTGGCGAGAAAAGTCACGGATTGTATCTTCGCTGATACTGCCGTTGCTGTGGCTGCTGGTCTTCGGCAGCGGCATGCGCAACGTGGAACTGCCGGGTGTTGATAACTACCAAGTATTTATATTCCCGGGCGTACTGGGCATGACGCTGCTCTTCACATCAGTATGGTCGGGTGTCTCAATTATCTGGGACAGGGAGTTCGGGTTCCTCAAGGAAATCATGGTAGCGCCTGTTTCACGCACCTCCATAGTCATCGGCAAAGCCCTGGGCAGCAGCACAAGCGCGCTGATACAGGGATTCATCCTGCTGCCCCTTTCATTGCTCATAGGGATCAGGCTGGACCCACAGTCCGTACTTCTGCTGATCCCCATCATGATACTGCTGGCGATCGGCCTTGTATGCGTGGGACTGCTGCTGGCCTCCCTGATGAACAGCATGGAGGGGTTCAATTTTATTATGAGCCTGGTGATAATGCCCATGTTCTTCACCAGCGGCGCCCTCTTCCCCATATCGGCAGCCCCCGGCTGGCTTCAGGTATTCAGCTATTTTAACCCGCTGACCTATGGGGTAGACCTGCTCCGCTGGGCGACAACACCCGGCACGGTGACCATCTTGCCGGCCTATACCGAAGCAATACTGCTGCTGGGCTTCGCAGCGGCAATGATAGTAGCCTGTTCTTACACTTTCAGTATAAAAAGGTAATCGGGCTACTGGACCGTCACATTCAGCTTAAACGTCTCTACCCCTTTCTCGCCGCCCGCCCAGGGCCTGCTGTACGAAAACGAGGCGGTGCCGGCGCCGGCCTTCAGGGCCTCGAATGTCCACACCTGATTGCCCGGTGCTCCGGCCATGCCCGTATTGGCAGGTGCCACCATTTTATTTGAAGTCTGCTTCAGCACCTGCTTGTCGCTGATCTGGGCCTGCTCATCCCACTGAAATCCCGTAGTGGGATTGGAGCACAGGGTAACAGTGATGGTAGAACCCACGGTTGCAGTGACGTCCTGGACGATGTTGGCCTGCTTGGAGAACTGATCGCAGGTTACGGTGACCGTGGCGCCAGGTTTGGCTGCGGGCGCGCAGGCCAGCAACAATATCACCAGGATAGACGCGGTTACAAATATAGTGATACGGTACTTGTTCATAGTTAATACCCTCCTTGAATTTAACTTGCCCCTGGTAAATCATTGTAAACCCAAATTAGACTGATTTCAAACAACGTGCAGCCGGGTAATGCCGGTTATCTTGACAATAACATAGACCAAGAATACAATTTTCCAGCAGTTGTTCCTGAACATGACTGAAAAGTGAAAAATAACTGGCAGGGTAAACCGGGCGACAAATTTGTCCGCCCTGAACGACATAAAGTCAGGCCGCTCAGGCGGGTCCTGCGCACTACACATCTGTTCAGCATTGCCTACGGTGACGTCGGCTCTTCTATCTATTACGCTCTCGGCGTGGTAGCCCTGGCAGCCAGCGGCGCCACGCCCCTGGCGCTGGGCCTGGCCGGCATAGTTTTTGTCTTCACCGCCCTGTCCTACGCGGAGGGCACAGCCATGTACCCCGAATCGGGCGGGTCTGCCAGCTTCGCCCGGCACGGTTTCAACGACTTCGCAGGGTTCATTGCCGGCTGGGGCCTGATGTTCGGGTATATTGTCACCATCTCCATTTCCGCGTTCGCCATTCCTTCCTACCTGGGCCTTTTCTGGGCGCCGCTCAAGGCATCCCCGGTTGTAATGACCACTTGCGCCATGTTAATCGTGGCGTTGCTCATGACGATCAATGTTATCGGCGTCAGGGAATCATCCATAATGAATATCAGCCTTGCCTTACTGGACCTGGCTACACAGGCGCTTTTGATCACACTGGCCCTGATGTTTTTCTTTAACCCGCAGATTATTCTGGAGCGAATTTTTAATTACTGGCCCTCACCCCAGGACTTTCTATTCGGTATAGCCATAGCTGCCATTGCCTTTACCGGCCTGGAGACAATATCGCAGATGGCCGAGGAGACGAAGCGTCCCGAAGTGCGTGCGCCGAGGGCGCTCGTGCTCATGACCGTCGTGGTACTGGTGGTTTACGCCGGTATATCGGTGTCAGCGTTTAGCACGATGACACCGACCGAACTGGCGACCAACTGGGCCACGGACCCCATCGCCGGCATAGCCAGCAAGCTCTCCCAGGGTATGAATCCCGCCGAATTTGCTGCCCTGTTTTTCCGCACGGAGGCGCACCAGGCCGTATTCACCTGGGTGCTGAGCGGCCTCCAGGCAATCCTGCCGGTATTAGTGGCGGTACTGGCAGCAACCATCCTTCTCATAGCTACCAACGCCGGGTTGCTGGGTATATCCAGGCTGGCATTCTCGCTCAGCCGCTTCAAACTTGTGCCGGCTACACTGGGTAAAGTGCACCCCAAATTTAAAACTCCTTATTTTTCTATCATTCTTTTCTCAGGTATAGCTATTCTGCTGCAATCACCGGGTTTTTTTATCCCGAACATGTATTCCAATTTGGGAGGCCTTTACGCCTTCGGTTCAATGATGTCCTTTGCCATAGCCCACGCCTCGATTCTGGCTTTACGGATCAAGGAGCCCGATACCGAGCGGCCCTTCCGCCTGGGATTGAATATACCGTTCATGGGCCGCGATTTGCCGCTGACAGCAATACTCGGCCTTATCGGGACCACTGTCATCTGGATTGTGGTGGTTGTGATGCAGCCGTATAGCCGCTGGGTGGGATCCGCCTGGATGGCCGCCGGGCTGGCAATTTACTGGTATACTACCCGGCACAGAAAGTCGGAGCCGGACGAGGTCAACGGAGACGTCCGGACTGTAGCAAACTGATGCTGATTTGGATTAAGGGGAACAGCAACATTATAATGATAGCTGTTCAATAATTATTAAGAGCTGAAAATAATTCAATGGAATTTTCCAGGATTTTAATAGCTGCGCGTGGCAACGGAGTGGACCAGGTTGCGGTTGAGACCGCCTGTAAAATTGGCAAGAAATCAAAGGCCAAGATATTTATTGTTTACGTTCTTGAGGTTAACCGGAGTTTGCCAGTCGATGCTATAATTAAGCCCGATATGGAGGCGGCTGAGAAGGTACTTCTCGAGGCCGAAGAATATGCGCAGGCCAACGACTTTGAGGTTGAAACGGAGATCATCCAGGCGCGCGATGTTGGGCCGGCGATTATCGAGGTAGCCCGGCAAAACAATATTGACTTGATAGTAATGGGTTTGACTTATAAAAAAAGATTTGGCTCTTTCACAATGGGGAATGCCGTGCCGCATGTCCTCGAAGAGGCGCCCTGCCGAGTAATCATATGCCGGGAACCGAAGCTTTAAAACAGAACAGGAAGACGATTGTCATCATGGGATGCGGCCGCGTAGGCGGCAAGCTGGCGTCTATGTTTGACGCAGCCGGCCACAAGGTCACGGTGCTCGACTTAGACGCATACAGCTTCAGAAGGCTCCCTCCTACATTCAGCGGTACAGCCCTCATCGGCAACGGCACCGATGAAGAGATGCTGCGCAAGGCAGGCATCGAGGGCGCCAACGCCTTCATTGCCCTCACCCAGGGCGATAACCGCAACGTTATGGCGGCGCAGATAGCCAAGAACATCTTCAAAGTGCCAAGGGTCATCTGCCGTATTTATGACCCGCTGCGCAAAGACATCTATGAACAGCTCGGGCTGGAATCGATCAGCCCGACAGAGGTATTTGCGGACCTCCTTTTCAACAGGCTGGAGAAAATCTGAACGCCATGAAATCGCTTTATATAGTAATTGTGGGCGGAGGCAATATCGGTTATTACCTCAGCAAGGCCCTGCTAAACGAGGGGCACGAGGTACTCATCATTGAGCGCGATGTGAGAAGATGCGAGCGGTTGGAAGATGAACTGGGCAGCTGCTGCATGCGCGGCGACGGATGTGAAACCGTTGTATTGACCGAGGCCGGCCTTACCCGGGCAGATGTCCTCATAGCCACCACCAGCCAGGATGAAGATAACCTGGTATCATGCCAGGTAGCAAAACACCGCTTCAAGGTACCCCGCACCATAGCCCTGGTCAACAATCCCAACAACGATGTCATATTCAAGAAGCTCGGTGTAGATGCCACCATCTCGGTAACCAACACGATCCTTGAACATGTGGAACAAGAGATACCGGCACACCCACTGATTCACCTCCTGACTATGACAGGGCAGATGGAAGAGGTTGTGGAATTGCTGATCGCCAAAGATTCGCCGGCCGTGGGGAAATCCATAGGTCAGTTAAAGCTGCCGCAGGATACCACCATCGCACTGATCATGCATGAGGGCGAGCGCCCCAAGATTCCCGCCCACGACGCTGTTTTTAAAGAAAACGATCGTGTCATCGCGCTGACTACCCTGGAAAGTGAGAAAATCCTGGGAAGAATTCTGCTCAGCTAAGGCTGGTTCAGGCGGACATGCGGGCTAAACCTTCGCTGAGTTTGCTGTACGTCGTTGCCAGCCCCTCGGAAAGAACTCTTGTATCTGCAACTACGCTCATATAATTGTGATCCCCGTTCCACCTGGGCACAATGTGCATGTGGATGTGGCCTTCCAGTCCCGCTCCTGCCACTTTGCCGAGGTTCATCCCAATATTGAAACCATCCGGCTTTATGGTCTGTGTAAGCAGCCTCACACACAATTGAATTAACTCAAAAAGCTCTTTGGCTTCCTTTGCGTCCGCTTCGGTTATATTTCCGATATGGCGATAGGGAGCGGCCATTAAATGGCCGGGGGTGTATGGATAGGCGTTGAGTATAATAAAATTATGCCGGCCGCGGTAGAGGATGTAATCTTCCTTATCGTTTTTATCGGCCGGTTTATCACACAATATGCATACGCCGCTTTTATTTTCCTGGAGTATGTACTGCATGCGCCACGGCGCCCAAATTTTTTTCATCCGGCAAACACCTCGGTAGTGAGTTTTGAACATTGTAGCACGATTATTGACTTTACGGCTCAAGATTGATATCGTTGTTTCATCTGGTTATGGCATCAATCGATCTAAGCTATTTCGCACGGGGAGACGTCTCCGGCAGTTTTAAGAAAGAAGTCTCCGAAGTCCTCAACGACTGTTACGGTCGCTTTGCTGATAAAGTACCCTACAAGATCGAGGTATATGCATTCGATACGGAGGATAACCTCAATAGTTTCCTGCGCGAAGAAAAATTCAAGCTGGGCCTCTCTTTCAATACAATAGATGACGCGTCTGCCTGCACCCACGAAGTACTGCGAGGTTATCCCCGGCTGTTGCTGTGCGGGGAACGGCTGATGAAGTACAGCAAGCAGGCCAGGGCAGGGGCGCTAAGGCATGAAGCGGCACACACCGTACTGCACGGCGCGTTGGAATACAATATATTCCAGATACCGGAAGATTGCCGACATACCGCCACGGTCAAAGGCATCGATAATGAGAAATTGGACGATATTTTTTTCCAGCTCTCACTGGGCGTGAAGGATTTCGAGGCCACCAGGTTACTCATCCAGCACGACTACATCCATTGCCAGTTTGCCTACGCCATGGAATGGATCCAGCCGAACGAGGATGATAAAACAGCCTGGACTATCTCGCGCAGTAACAGGCAAACAAGGTTCGTTTATGAGAGTGCACTGATGAGGCCAATACTTTTTACCGATCCCCTGCTTTCGCTGCCAAAATCAAAAAAAGCGCCGGCAGAGCTGCAACTGCAGCTTAGCGTCAGGATGGAGCAGATGATTGCCCTGCTGGGTGAAGCCGAGGAAAACAAGGTGCTTAAAGTGGCCGGTGCGATAATTGAAACTCTGGGCGAGGACACGCATAAAAATATTGATGCCGCCTTTCATCAGCTTATCGGCCTGATCTAAAGGTATTTATCTTTTCAAGAGCAAGTGAACATGCAATATCATAAATCAGTCAGGCTGTTGAACAATTTGTATTGTTACGTATGGTCCGGTATGGGTAATAACTGCAATACGTGCGTTTTAACACGCGTTCTCAAGGGGGACAAGCCACACGTTATCATCGACCCCGGGCATATAACCAATGAGGCCGACGAGGACTGCCTGGGCAGCCTGACCGAATCGATGAAAGCCGACCAGATTCAAATGAAGGATATCGGCCTGATCATCAATACTCACAGCCACCCGGACCACTGTCAGTCCAACGAGGAGATAGTGAATATAAGCGGCGCGGCGGTGACCATGTCTGAAGAGGAAGATGCCTTCAGGACAACCGTCGGGGAGCAAATGTACACCATGTTCGGCATGAGAGCCCCAAAATTCACGCCGCTTTTTTTCCTCAAGGAGGGAGACACCAAGCTGGGCAAAGATGATTTCAACTTGCAGGTTGTCCTCTGTCCCGGCCATTCCCCCGGGTCAGTGTGCCTGTATCTGCCGGATAGCAAAGTCCTTATCGCCGGCGACGTTGTTTTTTATATGAGCGTGGGCAGGACCGATTTCCCCGGTGGAAGTACGTCATTGCTGAAAAAGAGCATAGAACGGCTATCGAAATTGGACGTTGAATTCCTCGTTCCCGGGCACAATACTGAACCGAACGGGGTAATCCGGGGCAAGGACATGATAAAACGCAATTTCCAAGCGGTCAGGATGTTTTTCTAATACGGCGGATCGTGATGGAAGCTGACGATAAAATACGATTAGCTATTGAGAACACGATGGTCCTGCGCCCGCCCAGGCAGCAGCTGGCCACCTTCGGGATCACCAACATTTACTATTACATGATTACCGAGCTAATGCATGAAGTGAACGTTGTCAGGGAAGGAAGGGTAATCGCGGCACGGCCCAAGATCGTTACGCCCGCATACCTTATCAATGTGGAAGGCTTCAGCGGACAGGCCAGGCGCTACATCCAGATGGCGGCTGAGCAAAACCCTCACGAGCCGGGTATCCTGTATTCCTATAAAAACGAAACAGGGGAAATGAATATTGTCACCGAGTCGCTGGGCAGTATCCTTGATAAGATCAACAGGCGCATCGACAGCCGCAGCGACCCGCTCAGCGCGATCATTAAAGGCGTAGAAAATATGTGGGACGTTTCCCTCATGAAATTTACTTTCGAACTCACCAGGAACTCGGCTTATCACAATTTCTCCGAGTTTTACGGCCGCGGCAGGTTTATTGCAGATAACCAGGGGGTGCCGCGGGATGCGCGCGACAACATTGAAGAGCTCTTCGAGATGTCCGGCAAAGATCCCTCCTATGCGCCTGAGCTTGTGAGCGAGCTCCACCGCTGGAACCTCTGGAGCGTATACCAGGACCGTTTCCTCAAGCTTTTTAGAAAACCCTGATAACAGCCTGTTACCCTGGATCATGCCACGCATTCGGACACATCATGCCTGTTGACAATATCTCTAAAGCGTTATATATTACTCCGGCTTACATAAAACATGAGTCAAAGTGTGTGCCGGGTCGGTAAATGAATCAGCGGCGGTCGAATATCGAGATAATCAGCGAGATGCTGAGGATTGGTGCTGAAGGGGCAGGTAAGACCGAGATCATGTACAGCGCCAATATGAGTTACAGGCAGTTGCAGAAATATCTTAAATTCATGCTGTCGCAGGGGCTTATAGATCAGATCGAGGTTGAAAACCCTTCGATCACGTTCATTGTCACGGAAAAAGGACATGGTTTACGGCAAAGCATTGAGACAGTTTTAGAAGTTTTAAAGTTCAACGTACCGGAAGATAAATAAAACTGGAGGAGACGTGTATGATGGAAAAAAGGATGCTGATTCTTGATGCGGGCACGGTCAGGAAGATCGATGAAAACCGCGGTGACATGAGCGTCTCCGAGTTTATCAACCTTCTTATTGACAGCCACCTGGACGAACCTGCTGCCGCCCAGCAAAGCGACCTTGTCACCAAGGAGGAGTTCCACCACTTCGAGGAGGGAATCAGGGACCTCCTGCGCAGCTTCCTCGAGTTCTTCCTCAGCTATGGCCTCGAACTGGGCAAGCACCCTACCGATGGGGAACTGGATAAGCTGAGCTTAAAGCTGCAGGGTTTGACCAGGACCGTAAAAACCAAAAAGCTGTAACTGTTAACACCGCACCAACCCTCCGTTCATCCCTCCATTTTATCAACTCTTCATTCGTATCTGATAGAACTGTTTTCTAGAACACAAACGCTTCCCAATTCCCTTTAACCGTGCCATAGTGTAACCGTTCGTACTTGTGGGAGGTATACTATGCCTACTGTTAAAGAGTTATTGCGCACAGGCCGGAAAGAGGAACTCTGGCAGATGTGCTGCGGTTTTCTCGATCTGAGCATTGAACAATTCATGTCAATTCAAAAAAGGCTTTTACTCGAACAAATTGAGCTGCTCAATGCCTCAATCATCGGACGAAAAATATTTAAGGGTACTATACCCCAGGACGTTGAAGAGTTCAGGAAAAGGGCGCCGCTTACTGCTTACCAGGATTATTGCCCCGAGTTGAGCGAGAAAAGGGATGACGCGATGCCTGATAAGCCCCTGTTATGGCAGCATACATCGGGCAGGTCTGCCGAGTATCCCTTCAAGTGGGAGAGCATCAAATGGGTACCTGTAACCAACAGGATGTGCGAAGAATTGGCTACAATTTCGGTGGGCGCTGCCATGCTGGCGAGCTGCAACCATAAGGGTGATGTATCATCAGCCGTGAAGAGTGGGGCGAAATTTATTTACGCGGTAGCCCCCAGGCCATATACATCGGGAACATATGCTTACATAATTACTGAGGGGGCCGAAGCCATCAGCATGCCCCCGCTGGAAATTGCGGAGAAACTGGACATTGAAGAACGGATACAATTAAGCTTCAAGCAAGCCTTATCACAGGGCCTGGATTTTTATTTTGGCGTTTCAGTAGCTTTGGTGGCTATCGCTGAGAAAATAAATCAGCGCATGGGCAAGGTCAATATTAAATCTGTGTTATCTCAACCGAGAGCTTTGGCCAGGCTGGCTAAGGGTTTAATCAAAAGCAAGTTGGCCGGACGCAAGCTTTTGCCCAAAGATTTGTGGACGGTAAAGGGCATCTTAAGCAGCGGAACCGATGGTACTATCTTCAAAAATGTAATTAAAGATACCTGGGGCAGGTACCCACTGGATATTTATGCCAGCACCGAAGCCAGTATGATTGCAACACAAACCTGGGATTACGACGGCATGACATTTATACCTAACTTGAATTTCCTTGAATTCATCCCGGAAACAGAGTATGAAAAGTGGAAGGAGAACAAGTCTTATATTCCCAGGACCGTACTGCTTGATGAAGTGCAGCCAAACAGCAAATATGAACTCGTCATCAGTAATTTCCACGGAGCACCGCTCAGCAGGTACAGGACAGGAGATATCATCAAGATTACTTCACTGCGCAATAAAAAGCTGAACATTGAGCTGCCCCAGATGGAATTTGAGGGCAGAATAGACGATGCAATTGATATAAGCGGATTTTACGGGCTGACCGAGAAGGTCATCTGGCAGGCTGTCAGCAACACAGCTATACCTTACGTGGATTGGGTAGCCCGCGAGGAACAAAAGGAGGATAAGTCGTCCCTGCACGTGTATCT
>JAPLHM010000317.1 GCA_026389635.1 Chloroflexota bacterium
AAGATATGCGGGTCGCTGATAACGATCAAGCTGGTCTCGGGGTAGGCCGGGACATTTGCCAGTTGCTGCTTAAGTGCCGCGTCCGATTCGTATTTAAAAACCGGCGGGGCCGGGGCCGGGGCGCAGGCCAGCAGGCCTGCGCTGACTATCAGGCACATAGAAATTTGGATGATGCGTGAAAATGCCGTTGCTGCTTTCATATACTTTACACCTCCGCTAACAATCGATTAATTGACCTGCTTAATATACTACATGCCTGCCTCAACAGCAACCGTATGCTGCATCATGGCCCAGGCATTCACGGGAAAGGCCCCAGCCGGAGAAGAGGCCTTTAGCAGGCCGGGCTACTTAAGCGGGTCGACCACCCTCCCCACGAAAATGACCGATCCCGTCTGTATGTCCCTGATGAGGAAAATGAAGGGCCGGTCGACCGTAACTTCCTGTGGCATGGCCGGCATGGCTGTGGCGCGCATGATCACGGCGGTGGCCGCAGCGGCCTCTGTGCCTGACTCGTCCACACCCACGAATGCCTTGTGAATGACCCTGGATATTGATAACTCACGGTTGCCTGTCATGCCGGAGAAATCGGCCTGCCGGCCGGAGAAGGCCGTGGGCATCCCCATGCCGGCTAATGTGTTGCCCAGGTCGAACTCTGATTCGAATTTGAAGCCGGGCAGGCTGAGTGCAACCTGCTTGGGCTCGATCTCCTTTATAATTGAGCCGGCCTTGCCCGCATCCAAGGATTTCTCGAATTCAGCGAACTTCCCCCCATCGGGCAGCAGCACCACCATTTCAAGCTCGCGGCCATCGTAGGGCAATGACACGGCCTGGTAGCCGTCGCCGGCAGAGTATCCCAGCCGCTCGGTCTGCCGCATCATGGGCACATCCAGGGTCGATCCGTCGATCAGGTGAAAGGGCGCCGGCCGGGTCGCGTTCTTTTCGAAGTTATTGGCCCAGGCGGCGTTGAAATAAATAGCGTTGGTCAGCACCAGCCGTGTCAGCGGGTCGATGCCTCCGCCCGGTATGAGGTCCTTGATGCGCTGCTCCGTCTGGTCCTCCACCCATTTATTAATAGTCTGCCGGCTAAGTTCGGGGGCGGCGCGGAAATCAAGCGTCCTCAAGCCCGCCCCGTAATTCTGCGCCAGCAAGTCCAAATAGTCCGCCAGGAAAGTGTAGCCGACCTGCCCCCAGATGGCATTGACGATATTGAGGCGGAACCCCTTGCCGTCCTTGCCCCTGGCCCCCTGGCCGCGGGCCTTGAGTTGCTGATCGAGGCTGTTGAAGGCCGGGTGCAGGCGGTCCTGCGCCAGTGTGAAGTGAAGCGTGCCGGCCATCTCCTTTTGGGTAGTGTCCCGCGCGCCGGCATAGGTCATAGCCAGCGCCTGTGAGATCGAGTACGGCGAATAAAACAGGTTGCCCGGCGCCCCTTTGAGCGCCCCGTACAGGTCAAAGGCGAATGCGTTGTTGCCCTCAACCAGCGCTGCCACGTCGGACTGTGCCGCCGTACCTGATGCCCTCGGCTTGTCCGAGCCCACCACACCGCTGGAAGCCGGCTGCGAGCAGGCCGCCAGACCGGTCAGCAGCACAAGGCTTAGACTTAGCGTATATAACCATTTTGATTTCACGTCGCTGCCTCCTGGTTAACTGAGTTTTCAGCCGGTGCTCTTCGGGTAAGTTTCCTTGATCCACAACGACACCAGGAATGACCCGATCATTAGCAGGGCCAGCAGGGCCAGGGGGGCAACGAACTGGCCGGTGGCCGAGCGCAACCCCTCCATGGATGAGACCAGCACTACGGCCGCTATATTGCCCAGCAATTGCAGATATCCAACTGAGACGCCGGCATATCTCGGCCCGGTGATCTCGGCGGACATGGTCAGCATGATGGGCAGCGCCGAGATGAGGAAAAAGCCCATCAGTATGCCGTCCAAAAGGTTGGCCGTATAGCCCCTGATGAATATCAGGGCGGTGACGCTGATGGCGCCTACCAGCGAAGCTAATATGAGGAAAGGCTTCCTGCGGCGTACCTTATCCGAGATAAGGGGGATGACTATGCAGCCGACCAGGCCGCTTAAGATCAGCACCGCCGATATATTGCCGGCATCGGTCATGGGTATATCATGCATCTCGTGCAATATCTTCTCCAGCCAGGTTGCCAGCCCGTTGAAAGCGCCGATGCCCACCATGGCTACGAGTCCCAGCAGGATGAAATTCCTGTTTCTGAGTATCACTCCAAGGCCGCCCCACTTGACCTCGGACTGGTCCTGATCAGGCGCGCGAGAGGGAGTTGGTGGGCGCTGCCTCACGAGCAGCAAGAATGCCAGGGCCCCCACCAGGCCCGCGATGCCGTAAATCCAGAGCATCTGGTTAAAACCCAGGTCCTGCACCAGCATGGGGGTGAGGCCAAGGGCCACCATCATGCCCAGGAAGAGCGCCAGCGAGCCCAACCCGACCATAGTGGCCTCCTCCCTGGGAGAGAACCAATCGGTGGCCAGCTTGGTTATGCCGTTCAGTACAAAAGGTTGGCCGATGGATATGCCGGCCTGGGCAACCACCAGCAACATGAAGGAAGCGGGGTCGATCAGGCGCAGCATGGCGAATGCGCCGGTAAAGATGGCCCCTATGCCCACACCCCATTTAAAGCCGATCTTGTCGATGATGATGCCGGCCGGTATGGTGAGGATCACCTGGATGATGGGGAAAACCAGCGTGAACCACATGGCATCGCTGGCAGTTATATTCAACAGGTCTTCCATGTAGGTCTCGATGGCGGCGAAATTCAGCCAGTAAAGCTGTGTCAGCGCCGAAACGTACATGTAGACAGCCAGCACCACCCACCTGTAGCGGTAAACCCTGTACTGCTGTTCCATTAGTTACCCTCCCTGTTTGGTAAAATCAATTTACCTACAAAGTTATCGACAACCACCTGGCATAGGGCTTTAACGTAGCCCATAGTATAAGTCGCCCATAAATAAAAGTAAATCATGGTAAGTGCCGGGCAGCGCTCCGCCTTGCCCGCCCTCACCGCTTGAAGTACAATTCTGCGTATCCTATGCCAGCCAGCAATGAGACCATGCTTGCCCGCATCAGCGCCAGGGGAGTGGTGCAGGGTGTGGGCTTCCGTCCATTTGTTTACGGCCTGGCTGTAAAATACAACCTGGACGGCTGGGTCTGCAACACCTCTGAGGACGTCATGATCGAGGTCGAGGGTACCAGGGCGACGCTCGACCGCTTCATCTCCAGCCTCGAGAAAGAGGCCCCGCCTTTGGCCAGGATCAATAGTCTGTCCGTGAGCTTCGGCCAACCAGCCGGCTACAGCGGATTCGAAATACGCCCCAGCGTCGCCCGTCCCGGCAAATACCAGCTTGTCTCGCCCGATATCGCCACCTGCAATCCCTGCATAGAAGATGTTTTCACCCCGGGCAACCGCCGCTGGCATTACCCTTTCACCAACTGCACCAATTGCGGGCCTCGCTTCACCATCATCAATGACATACCGTACGACCGGTCACTCACCACCATGTCCGTCTTCAAGATGTGCCCGGATTGCCAGCGGGAATACCAGGACCCGCTGGACCGCCGCTTCCATGCCCAACCCAATGCCTGCCCGGTCTGCGGACCGCGACTCCAATTGACGGACAACATGGGACATATGGTGGATTGCCGGGACATCATCGAGAAAACGGCAGATATACTCAGGGAAGGCAGGATCGTGGCGATCAAGGGACTGGGCGGATTCCTGCTGGCCTGCAATGCTGAAAACGCTGAAGCAGTGACCCTGCTGCGCCGGCGCAAGCGCCGTCCGTCCAAGCCTCTGGCCGTCATGCTCAAAGGCATCACGGAGGTTAAAAAACACTGCATCCTGAACGCAGAAGAGCAGGGGTTGCTCTTATCACCGCAGGCCCCTATCGTACTTTTGCCGTGGGCTAAAGGCTCAAGCATGTGCAGGGAGGTGGGACCCGGGCTGAAATACCTTGGAGTGATGCTCCCTTACACCCCCCTGCACCACCTTATCATGAGGGAGACCGGCCTGCCGCTGGTCATGACCAGCGGAAATATCAGCGAGGAGCCCATAGCGGGGCAGAACGATGAGGCGCTGCGAAAGCTGGGCGGGATGGCCGACTATTTCTTATTACATAACAGGGACATCCACTCCACCTATGACGACAGCGTAGCCATGGTGGTGGACAGGACTCCACAGCTCATCCGCCGCGCCAGGGGCTATGCCCCGTATCCAATCCACCTGACTTTTGCTGCACCACAGTTGCTGGCCTGCGGGGCTGAGGAGAAGAACACCTTTTGCCTGACCCGTGACAACCACGCGTTCGTCAGCCAGCACATCGGCGACATGGAGAACATCGAGACCCTGGAGCACTATATCAGGACGGTGGATCTCTACAAGCGGCTCTTCCGCATAAGCCCGGAGGCCATAGCTCACGACATGCACCCCGAGTACCTCCCCACCAAATATGCCATCGAAGAGGCGGAGAAGCATAACCTGAGAGTCGTCCCCGTCCAGCATCACCACGCGCATATAGCGTCCTGCCTGGCCGATAACGGCGAGGAGGGACCGGTCATCGGGGTCGCCTTCGATGGCACCGGCTACGGGACAGACGGCAATATCTGGGGCGGGGAATTCGTAGTGGCGGACTGCAAGGATTTCCAACGGGCCGGGCAGCTCCAATACCTGCCGCTGCCCGGCGGCGCAGCCGCCATAAAACAACCCTACCGTACGGCGCTGGGCTACATGCTGGCGCTGCTGGGCAACAGCGCCCTGGACAACAGGCCGGGCTTCCTTGACGGAATCGGCCGGGAGGAGACAG
>JAPLHM010000320.1 GCA_026389635.1 Chloroflexota bacterium
GACAGCGGCACGCCCTACCCGGTGATCGACCTGCTGCCGGAGCAGCGCAAGGTCAACGACATGGGGGGCACCATGCGGCTGGGAACCTACCCCTGCGCGCTGGTGGAGGGCACCAAGGCCGCGCAGGCCTACGCGGAGCAGTTGGTACACGAGCGCCACCGCCACCGCTACGAGTTTAACAACGATTACCGCGATGTTTTCGAGCAGAAGGGACTGGTTTTCAGCGGGCTTTCGCCGGACAACAGGCTGGTGGAGATAACCGAGATCAGGGACCACCCGTGGATGGTGGCCTGCCAGTTCCACCCGGAGTTCCGGTCGCGTCCCAACCGTCCCCACCCGCTATTTGTAAGTTTCATCGGCGCCGCCCGGGAGACCCTCGTCGAGGGCGCCCAAGTCACCCTGCCCATAAAATAATGCGGCAGGGCGGCGCCTGCATAATAATAAAATCGATACAGGGAGAATTATATGCGCCTCTTTCTTGATACCGCCAATTTGGAACACATCAGGCACGGCGCACGGCTGGGCGCCGTGAGCGGCGTCACAACCAACCCCAGCTTAGTTTCAAAGGAAGGCAGGGTAAATTATAAAAAGCTGGTGCAGGAGATATGCTCCATCATCCCCGGCCCGGTCTCGACCGAGGTCATCAGCCAGGACACGGCCGGCATGATCAAGGAGGCGCGCGTAATAGCCACCTGGGCTAAAAATGTGGTGGTCAAGATACCCGCCGGACTGGAGGGCACCGAGGCCACGGCCACGCTGGCACGGGAGGGCATCAGGGTCAACTACACGCTGTGTTTTTCGGTCAACCAGGCACTGCTGGCGGCCCGGGCTGGCGCGGCCTATGTAAGCCCCTTCGTAGGCAGGCTGGACGACATCGGTGAGGATGGCATGCTGCTGATAAATGACATCATGCAGGTTTACCGCCAGTACCCTGAGATAAAGACCGAGGTCATCGCGGCCAGCATCCGCCACCCCCAGCACTGTTTAACCGCGGCTATGGCAGGGGCGCATATCGCCACCATACCCTACGCCGTGCTGCTGCAGATGGCGCGGCACCCGTTGACTGAGAGCGGCATCGCCAGATTCGCGGACGACTGGAAGAAGGTAATGGGGGACGTGAAAAATATATGAGGTGTCATTATGATGAATTTACCCGACCTTGAAAACAAACCCCTTGAGGAGCTGATGGCGCTGGCCAAAACCCAGAACATCGAGAACTACGATGTTCTGACTAAGGAGGAGCTGCTGGCCAAACTCCAGCCGCTGGCCACACCGCCCGAGCCGCAGGTGGGCTTTTACATGAGCTTAGGCGGCATATTAGAGATCATGGACGAGGGCTACGGATTCCTCAGACAGGAGAGCCTGCTGCCGGGGCCCAACGACGTCTACATCTCCAACTCGCAGATCAGGCGCTTCGGCCTGCGCAACGGCGACACGGTGGTGGGCCAGTCACGTCCCCCCAAGGAGGGCGAGAAATACTGCAGCCTGCTGCGCGTGGAGACGGTCAACGGAATGGACTCCGACCAGTCCAAGGGACG
>JAPLHM010000060.1 GCA_026389635.1 Chloroflexota bacterium
CTCGGACCGCGACCAGGTGATCATGGGCAGGGAGATATCAGGCGGCTTCGGCGCTGCCCTGGAGGTGCAGTCGCTCAAGGGGGCCGGGGTGGGGGACGAGATCACGGTGTACTACCATAACGGGGTGGTGCGCGATTACACTATCAAAGGCATCTATTCCACGGTATTCCCGCTCTCCGACATGTCTATCTTCGTCACGCAAAAGGAGATGGAATCGGTGCTGGGCATCCGCGACCGGGCATCGCAGATATTGGTCAAGACCGACGAGAGCTTCCCCGAGTCATATTATATCCAGAGGTTGAGGGATGCCGGTATAAAGCTGCAGGATATCCAGCCCTGGGAGGACTTTATCGGCCTGGTGCTGGGTATCGCACAGAGCTTCGACATCATCAAGCGGATTATTTTGCTGATCGGCCTGATTGTAGCCGGTGTGACCATTTTCATCGTGATCTTCATAGCTACCATCAGCAGGAGGCGGCAGATCGGCATCATGAAGGCCATTGGAATGCGGGAACGCATCATAATTATGTCGTACGTTTTGCTGGCCCTCTTTTACGCGCTGGCCGGCATCGGCCTGGGCGTTGCTGCTATCGAGTTGTTCATCAGGCCCTATTTCATCGCCAATCCACTCAGTTTTCCCATGGGCAAGGTCAGCTTAGCCATCCTGCCGGGCGAGTTTATGACCAGCGTGGTGAGCATGCTGGCGGTCAGCCTGCTGGCCGGATTTATCCCTTCGTGGAGGGTGGCGCGCGAAAATATTATCAGGGCTATTTGGGGATGATTTAAGCATGATCAAGGTCAGCAACCTCAAGAAGACTTACGCGGGACATGTGCCGGTACATGCCCTCAAGGGCGTGAGCTTCGAGGTGCCTCAAGGACAATTCGTCTCGATCATGGGTCCCAGCGGCTCGGGCAAATCGACGCTGCTGCACCAGTTGGCCCTGTTAGACACGCCGACCTCCGGGGAAATCCTGCTGGATGGCAACGATATTTCGCGCCTGTCCGACTGGCAGAAGGCCGAGTTCCGCCTCAATCACCTGGGCTACGTGTTCCAGGAGTACGCACTAATACCTGAATTGAACGCGCTGGAAAACGCTTTCCTGCCACTGCTATTGCTGGGACTGCGCAGGAAAGACTATCTGAAGATTACGGGAGACCTCATGGCGAGGGTGGGTCTGGGTGAACGCCTGCAGCACCTGATCAGCCAGCTTTCGGGCGGTGAACAGCAGCGCGTGGCCATCGCCCGTGCCCTGGTCAACAAGTCCAAAATTCTCTTCGCCGACGAACCCTGCGCCAACCTCGACACGGAGAACAAGGGCATTGTCCTGCGCCTGATGCGCAAGCTGTGCGATGAATTAGGGCAGACCATTCTCATGGTTACCCATGAGCCCGAGCAGCGGGAATACTCCGACCGGGTGATCTGGTTGAGGGACGGCCTCATTTACCGGGAGGAAAGCATATCCGCAGATACGCGCGCCGGCGCCATCAAGGATAGCTACCGCACGGATATATCAGTGGTGGAAGAATAATGCAGGGGCGTTGCTTCATGGGCGCCCGAAACGCCCGTGAAGACGAACGGGCCTGAAGGCCCATCCCTACATTTGGAACGCTACTTTGCTTTGCCCTGGTCAACTACGGCTTGCCTGGCCCGCTCAAGCTCCTGCTCGCTCGCCAGGTAGCGGCTGGTTATCTTCTTGAGATTGCCGTCCAACTGGTAGACCAGCGGTATGCCGGTGGGGATGTTGAGACCGGCTATCTCGCTGTCCGGCACGTCATCCAGGTATTTGACCAGCGCCCTCAGGCTGTTGCCATGGGCTGAGACTATTACTTTTCGGCCGGCCTTAACCGCCGGGGCGATGGACGTATGCCAGTAGGGCAAACACCTGCGGTAGGTGTCCTTGAGGCTTTCCGACAGCGGCAGCTGTCCCGGCTTGAGGTCCCCATAGCAGGGTTCACCGCCCGCCCCACGCGGATCGCCCGCTTCCAGCGGCGGAGGGGGCACGTCGTAACTCCTGCGCCAGATCAAGACCTGTTGCTCGCCGAATTTGGCGGCCGTCTCGGACTTGTTGAGGCCCTGCAGCGCGCCGTAATGCCTCTCGTTGAGCCGCCAGGAATTTTTGACGGGTATCCACATCAGGTCCATCCCGTCCTGCACTATCCACAGCGTGCGGATGGCGCGCTTCAATACGGAGGTGAAGGCCAGGTCAAAGGTGTATCCCTCTCTCTTCAGCACTGTAGCGGCCTGCATAGCCTCCTGCACGCCTTTGTCCGAGAGGTCCACGTCGGTCCACCCGGTGAATCGGTTCTCCCGGTTCCAGGTGCTCTCGCCGTGGCGCAGTAAAACGAGTGTGAACATATGAATTTTCCCGCAAAAACCTTAGAATATGTTATGGCCGCCTTTGATTTTATGCCGGCAACGATTTATTATAGCCAAAACCCGGGGGGTCTGCACTATTCGGGGGTCATTATATGGCTGTACACAAGATTCTGCTGAACAGGGACCTGGGGTTTCTCAGGATAGCCGCGGCTGTGCCGGAACTGCGCGTAGCCGACGTCGATTTCAATGTCGATGCCATG
>JAPLHM010000111.1 GCA_026389635.1 Chloroflexota bacterium
ATAATGCTCAAGACTATTAAATTTTTCGAAGATAAGGGGCTCAAGAAGATCAAGGCGGACGACCAGGCCGCTACCTGGTACCAGGACTTCCTCGATTTCATCAAGAAGGAGCAGACCTTTGCCAGCCTGCTTACCCCCGAGGGTTACGGCGCGCCGGGCTCGCGCTGGGATATGTGGCGCATCGAAGAGTACAACGAGATACTGTCGTTCTACGGCCTGTGCTACTGGTATGCCTGGCAGGTGACCATACTGGGCCTGGGACCCGTCTGGATGGGCGATAACGAGGAGGCCAAGCATAAAACTGCCAAACTGCTGCAGGAAGGCGGCATATTCGCCTTCGGCCTTTCCGAGCGCGCGCACGGCGCCGACCTCTATTCATCCGAGATGATGCTGCACCCGCAGCCGGACGGCACCTTCCTGGCCCGCGGCAGCAAGTATTATATCGGCAACGGCAACACCGCCGCCCTCGTCTCGACCTTCGGCAAGATAGCGGGAACAGGCGAGTACGTCTTCTTCGTGGTGGATACCAAACACCCCAAATACGAGTGCGTTAAAAAGATCGAAACATCGGGCGTCAGGCAGGCCTATGTGTCGGAGTATAAACTAAATGACTATCCCATCACCGATAAGGATATCCTGTCGCGCGGCCAACTGGCATGGGACTCCTCGCTCAACACCGTCAACGTAGGCAAGTTCGAGCTGGGCTGGGCTTCCATCGGCATCGGCACCCACTGTTTCTACGAGGCCCTCAACCATGCTGCCACCAGGCAGCTCTACGGCCAGTTGGTGACCGATTTCCCGCATGTGAAGAAGCTGTTTACCGAGTCGTACGCCAGGCTGACGGCCATGAAGCTGTTCGCGCTGCGGGCGGGCGACTATCTAAAGTCCGCCTCCAACATGGACCGCCGCTACCTGCTGTACAACCCCATCGTCAAGATGAAGGTAACAACCCAGGGTGAGAAGGTGGTGGGCATGCTGCACGACACCATCGCCGCCAAGGGATTTGAGCAGGACACCTATTTCGAGATGGCCGTGCGCGACATCGGCATGCTGCCCAAGCTGGAGGGCACCACGCACGTCAACATGGCCCTCATTATCAAATTTATCCAGAACTACCTGTTCAACAAAGATGAATTCCCCGAGGTGCCGGTCAGGAGTGACAACTCCAACGACGGCTACCTTTTCAAGCAGTTCGCCGGCGGACTGAGCAAGGTCACCTTCCCCGACTACAGGAAAGCCTACGAAGGCGTCAATATCCCCAACGTAAACCTCTTCAGGGAGCAGGTTGAGACCTTCCGCGATATGCTGAAAAAAGCGCCGCCCACCAAGGAGCAGAGCAAGATCGTCGATTACGGCATGGCCATGGGCGAGATGTTCACGCTTATCCCCTACGCGCAGCTCATCCTTGAGAACAGGAACAACTATAATATCGATGAGCCTACCGTGGACGAGATATTCAACTTCATGGTGCGTGACTTTTCGCAGTTCGCGCTGTCGGTCTACTCCAACTTCGAGAACAGTCCCGAGCAGGAGAAGTTCCTCATGAGCATCATCAGGAAGCCCGTAAACAACGAGGCCGGCTTCAAAGAGGTGTGGGAAAAGAACGTGCTGTCCCTCAAAGACAAGTATGTGATGAATGAGTGAGTGATCAACCAGTCGTAGTTAAGTTTGGGGTCGAGTTTATGAGACGATATGGCAGCGCTGCCGGGGCGCTTAATAGCAGGGGCATGGAACGTCCGCTAATCCTGTTGATAACCGGCTGCATTGTGCTGGGCGTCCTTCTCGGCGGCGCCTGTGCAACCGGCGGCATCAGCCAGCCCCAGGGAAATAACGGGGAACAACCAGGGGGAGACGTAGTGCCCCCCGGCCTGGCGCCGCCTGTTACTCCCGTACCACCGGTTGAACCGTTACCCCCGCCTTCCATCCCGGAGACGCCCGCCCAGGCGAACCAGGGACCTACTCTACCCCCGCCGGATACAAATCCCCCACCCGCTAATTCACTTGACGCGTCAACCCTGATAACCGGACAGGCTTTACAGATGAAGCTGACCCTCGATGATATGGGGCCGGGATGGACACTGGGCAACGCGGTCGCGCCGGCCATTCAGCAGGTAACATCGTCCAGTCATGTGTACTATACCCAGGGTTCGTCTTACGCGCCGGGCGTGCAGAATAGTGTTGCGGTTTACCGCAATATCGCTTCGGCGGTCAATGCATATGATAAAGAGAGGCAGGCAAATTTATCAGCATCAAATCCCACCATTGGTGATGAATCCCTGCTGAACGATTCGGCGCCTATCAATAAACTGCTGGTATTCAGGAAGAACAATGTCGTGGTATGGCTGTGGCTGAAGCAATATAAGGAGGGCGATATAGAGCGCTATGCGCGCATCGTGGAACAGAGGATATTAGCTTCGGCAGCGCCGCCTGTGTCACCACAGCCGTCTCAACAGGTCCAACCGCCTGCCAGTCCCCTGCCCGCCCCTGCCAAACCGGCGGATGGGCTGATACCGAAACAGGCGTATCAAATGGTATTGACATTGGAAGATATGGGGCCGGGCTGGATAAAAGGGAACGTGTCACCTCCTGCCAACACCAATAGCCTCTCCTCGAGCCAGGTGTCTTATTCCCAGGGGTCTAACTTCGCGCCCACCGTGCAGAATACCGCGGTCGTCTACCGCAGTGCCGCGGCGGCCATCAAAGCCTATGCCGGCGCGAAGCCGTCCGGTGTGTCCCTGTTATCTCCCGTTATCGGCGATGAATGCTTCCTGAATGATTCTGTGGGTATTGACAGGTTGCTGGTATTCAGGAAGGGCAGCGTGGTTGTGTGGATATGGCTAAAGCAGTACAAAACCGGGGACATCGAAGGCTACGCGAAAACCGTGGAAAAGAAATTTGCTCCCTGACCGCCGGCAGGTACCCGCGCCCGGCTTGAGCCATTATAGATTAAAGCTTCGATACCGTTGAGCCGTAACTATTCCTGAGGCACCATGGCATTGCCGAGAACCCTGACCATCCAACTCACGCGGGTCTTATCCCCAAACCAGGGGGCGTTGGAATAGGGCCAGCCGGGCGGAAAAATATCGGCGCCGTTGTCACCCCGCACCGTTACATCAGAATGGGTATTTACCACATTGCCCGCGGCTCCCATGCGAAATCCCTGTCCTGCAGGGATGCCGGTATAGATATGGATATAAAAATTACCTTCCACCTCAACATCGGGTATATCTATATCAGCCC
>JAPLHM010000257.1 GCA_026389635.1 Chloroflexota bacterium
GTCTTTTATCTTAGCACCGCCGGCGATAATGCTGTTAATAATGATCGCGCCCTCACCTACGGTTATATCGTGCCAGAGCAAGGAATTTTCAATGACAGCGTTCTTATATATGCGGCAGCCATGGCCTATCACCGCCGGGCCCGTGATGCTAACATTTGCGCCCACCTTGCAGCCGCCCGCCAGCATGATGGGGCCGGTTAAACGGGCTGACGGGTGGACATCACATCCTTCCGCGATGATTATGTCCCCGGCCGTGTGCAGGGGGGAGGAGCATTTGCCCTGCAGTACATCGCAGTTGACAAGGTGGTATTGCTCGGGCGTCCCCATATCGATCCAGTAGGCCTCACTGTGGTAGGCGTAAAATGGCTCTCCCTTTTCGAGCATGCCCGGGAATACGCCGTTCTCGAACATGTAAAACCGGTTGTCGGGTATGTAACCCAGCACTTCCGGCTCAAGTATATAGACCCCGGCGTTGATCCAGTGGCTGGTGACCTTATCTGCTGCCGGCTTCTCTATGAAACGTAACACACGGCCACCGGCATCCGTCTCGACAACCCCGAACCTGGTGGGATCATCCACGTGCGTCAGTGCGATGGTGGCCATGGCTTTATTGCGCCTGTGCTGTTTGAGCATGTCAGAATAATCGATGTCCGAGAAGCAGTCCCCGTTAAGCACGAAGAAGGTATTGTCCACGTGGCCGCCGGCGTTCTTTATGGCGCCCGCCGTGCCCAGCGGCTTCTCCTCCAGGCTGTAGGTTAGCTTGACGCCCAGCCCCCGGCCATCCTTGAAATACGCGTAAATCGAATCGGGCTTGTACCCCATGGCCAGCACTATCTCGTCGATCCCGTGCAGGGCCAACTTGCGCATAACGTGCTCTATGAAAGGCCTGTTGGCGACAGGGACCATGGGCTTGACTACGGAATAAGTCAGCGGCCGTAGCCGGGTGCCCTCGCCGCCTACTAAAATAATTGCCTTCATAGCTAAATAATTTACTAATTTTAACCTGTTTGCACGGGTGGGGCAAAGCGGTACATGCTCAGATGTCGCAGCTTTCGTCGAACTCGCGTTTGACCTTGGATTCAGCCTGTTTGAGGTCATCTTCGGGTGAACTCAGGCCCGCCGCGCCCTCCAGCCGCTGAATACGTTGCTCTAGTTTATCATGCTCGGCCAGCACCAGCCTGATGGCCTCGGCCACGGGGTCGGGAAGGCGGCTGTGGTCCAGGTCGATGCCGTGGTCGCGGTTCTCTTCAACTATGCGGCCCGGTACGCCGACCACCGTAGCGCCGGGCGGCACGGATTTGATCACCACTGAACCCGAGCCGATACGCGCCCCCTCGCCGATGGTTATGGCGCCCAGGATAATGGCGCGGGAACCGATGACGACCTGGTTGCAGATGGTGGGGTGGCGCTTCTTTTTGTGCAGCGTGGTGCCGCCCAGCACTACGCCCTGGTACATCAGCACGTCGTCGCCTATCTCGGAGGTCTCACCTATCACCACGCCCGCGCCATGGTCGATGAAGAAA
>JAPLHM010000289.1 GCA_026389635.1 Chloroflexota bacterium
TAACAGCAGACAGGCATGCCTGCTGAGGGTTTTCGGTAAGATCATAACAACAAAACATGAAGGAGGAAATAGCGATGGCAAAGATTCAGAAATCAACGGATTCTTCGAGTTTGGCGGAAGTTGTCGACCGGATCCTCGACAAGGGTATCGTGATCGATGCGTGGGTGAAAGTATCTCTGGTCGGCATTGAGCTGCTTTCTATCGAAGCGAGAGTGGTGATTGCCTCGGTTGAGACCTATCTCAAGTACGCCGAGGCGATTGGTCTGACGGCCAGTGCGGCCGCTCCGGCATAAGACGGTTTGAAGGATACCCATGGGGCGGGAGCTGTTGATGCGCCCGCTTTCATGGGTGTGCCGGGGGTGTGCCGGTTTGTTTCAGAAGAAGGTAAAGGAGAATCATTATGGGTAATTTGACCGATGACATGACGCGTTTACGCGGGGAGGTAGACGCCTTGCGGAGTGATCGAGGGGCGCAGCTAAGGGATAGGGTCGCGACGGTTAAGACCTTGCTGTCTGATTTTACCGCATACCACACCGCAATGGCCAAAAAAACCGGGAGAGCGCGGGCTACGTACGTAGCGAAGATCAAGAGGCAGGTCGGCCGAATGAGAAAAGAGAACGCCGCAGATCTCGCGGGCGCCTCTCATGCCTGGTTCGGTAAAGCAAAATAAACATAACATCTGAAAGGGAGGAAATAGCGATGGCAAAGATTCAGAAATCAACAGATTCTTCGAGTTTGGCAGAGGTTGTCGATCGGATTCTGGACAAAGGAATCGTGATCGATGCGTGGGTGAAGGTATCTCTGGTCGGCATCGAGCTGCTTTCCATCGAAGCGAGAGTCGTGATTGCTTCGGTTGAGACCTACCTCAAGTACGCTGAGGCGATTGGCCTCACCGCCAGCGCCGCCGCTCCGGCCTGAGAGTAAGGTAAGAACGCCTGTGGGGCGGGGGCTTTGGAGCCTCCGCCCTGCCAGGTTTTTTCGCGTTCGGAAAAGATGAAGGAGAATCATCATGGGCAATTTGACCGATGACATGACACGTTTACGCGGGGAGGTTGAAGCCCTGCGGATTGATCGGGGTGCGTGGATACAGGAGATGGCCTCCACGGTTTCAGCCATGCAGGCCGATTTTACTGCCGCCCACACGGTGATGGCAAAAAAGACCGGCGAGGAGCGGGCGTCTTTCGTAGCTGCCGTGATCAGCGAGGTGAACTCCCTGCTGGGTGAATTTTCCAGAGACCGGAATGATATGGCCCGAAAGGGAAGGCATGACCGGGGAATCTTTCTGACAGAAATGAGAAGAGAGGTTACGGGCATGCGCAAAGAGACGGTGGACGACCTGATGGGGGCCCATCTTGCCTGGCGCGGCCGGAGTCCCGGAAAGTCCCGGTCCGTTCCGATCAAGAAGGAACCGGTGGTCGTAAAACCCATATCGCCCCCGGTGGAAGCAGCACTGAAGAAGACGGCGGCAGCGCCTGAGATCAAGACAGAAAAGCCACCGGTCACATTCAAGGAACCACTGAAAAAGGAAGAGGAAAAGAAGACGGTCGTCGCGGCGCCCCAAGCCCCGGCGGTCAAACCCCCCAAGCTCAAAACGCCGGCACCCGTTGTTGACTCTTTGGCGTTTCAGAAGAAAAAAGAGAAGAGCTGGCTGGATGAAAAACCAGCCAAAGCAGCAATCAAGGCGAAACGTGGCAGGAAACTTAATACCCGCAGCTCCTAAGTCGGAAAATGGTCATGGAGGAGGTTTACATGGTACGAGCACGTCTGAGCCGCGACCCGGTGGTGTTTGAAGAACTGACTTGCGCCTTTTGCCGTGGCCAGGGAAGAGACCCCTTCGACATCATGTCTTCCCTTTCCACCTGCTGCGTTTGCGGGGGAAGCGGTAAAGTACTGGTCCAGGCGCCGGCCGTCGCCTGCGCCCATTGCCGGGGAACAGGGGCCGTCAAAACCCTTACCTGTACCACCTGCGGCGGCAGGGGCTTCGTCCCCCAACCCCTGTCGCCAACTGTCTCATGTCCTCTATGTAAAGGTTCGGGCGATGACGCCTCCGCCCCGGCAATGGCTTGTCTGACGTGCCGGGGAACAGGATGGATGATGGAACAATTC
>JAPLHM010000144.1 GCA_026389635.1 Chloroflexota bacterium
CGACCGGCCGGGCGGCAGATCGCGGTCCACCGTGGGGTCGATGTGCAGCAGGTCGAAACCGGCTTCTATTGCGCATTCCAGCGACTTTGTAACAGCGGCCAGTGTGCGGCGGTAGGGCCATTTTTGAGTGGTGTGCCTGTCCCGCAGCCAGGGCCCGGCATGGTCGACCCCCAGTAATACAGGGCCGCGGAAACCTACTTTCTTTGCCGTTTGCCGCGCCACCGCGGTGAAGCGGGCGTGCGTCCAGCCCGTGTAGCCGCCGTCCGGGTCAACCTGGTTGAGTGTAGCAGCGAAAAATATGGGGCAATCGGCTTCTTTGGCCGCAAGCAGGGCGGCCTCCACCACGGCCTGCGAGTTGGCTGAAACGGCCAGCAGCGTCCGCCAGGGCGCATCCTCTCTGAGAGATAGACGGGCAAATGATCGCAGAATAGCCTCGCACAGGGTAAACCCGCTGCCCGCTGCCATGCGCCTTAAACGAGAAATATCCGCTGCCATATCGTTATGAGTAATCGGTCAGTTTTACGGCCATTATACATTTTCACAGTACCTGTTCGCCGCACACGTCATCGGCGCCCCAGCATATCAGGCTGCCCTCCACGAACTTAATGTCCCTGAAGCCGGCATTTTTAAGCGTGCAGCAAGCCTGGTAGGCGCGTCCGCCCCGCCGGCAGACGACCACAGTTTCCCTCTCATCGTCAAGTTTATCCATGTCATCGTACAATTTTGGCTGTGGAAGGAGCCGTACCTGTGGCGCCTCGATCCAGGTCCTGTCAGCCTCGAACTTGCTCCTTACGTCGAGCAGCGCAAAGTCGTCTCCGTCAGATATCTTTTTTTTAACGTCGGCCGGGGTGATACCGGTGGTGCGTCCCTCCAGCTTATTGCGCACAAGGTTGGCCGCGTGGTGGAGAACATCCAGCGCCGAGTTGTAGGGAGGGGCATAGGCCAGGTCGAGGTCGGCCAGAATATCCACCGTCATGCCCATGGTTATGGCCGTAGCCAGCACATCGATGCGCTTGACCACTTCACCGGGCCCGGTGCCCTGCCCGCCCAATATGCGGCGGGTCTTCTTATCCACGATAAGCTTGATGATGACCTCCCTGCTGCCCGGGGAAGAGCCCGGCTTATCGGGGCCTGGTACCAGGGCAGTGACAGCCTCGAAGCCGGCATCCAGGGCCTGTTTCTCCCCCAGTCCCACGCGCCCGGTGTTGAAGTCGAATACCTTTACACAAGCGGTGCCGACGATACCCGGGAATTTCTCACTTCCGCCTGTTATATTGGCTGCTATCACGTGCCCGTGCTTATTGGCCGTGGAGCCCATGGGTACGAACATCTTTTTACCGGTGATGATACTGACGTTGGCCACGCAGTCGCCGCCGGAGTAGATGTCTGGGTCACTCGTTTGCAGACACTCGTTAACGACGATATCGCCAAACGGGCCGGTCTCCAGCCCGGCGTCCTTTGCCAGCTTTGAATTTGGGCGCACACCAATGGCGAAGATGACCACGTCGCCTTCAGCAGTCTCTTTATCCGTGACGGCATGGCTGACTCTTTCTCCCTCCCCCCTGAATTCCACGACCTTCCGCCCGAGCTTTAAAGTCACACCTTTGCTTTTAATGTGGTCGGTCAGCAGGTCCGAGATCTCCTCATCGAGTATACCGGGCAGTACTTTATTCAGTGCCTCAACCACGGTTACTTCCAGTCCCCGCGCCGACAGTGCCTCGGCCATTTCAATCCCGATCAGGCCGGCCCCAACTATAACGGCTTTTTTCGAAATCGACTCATTTATCAAAGCTCTTATCTCGTCGGCATCGGGAACGCGTTTCAGTACGTGCACACCTTTCAGGTCGATACCCTTGATGGGGGGCACGACCGGACTGGAGCCGGTGGCGATGACGAGCTTGTCGTAATCGAGGCTGTACTTCCTCTCAGTGGCCAACTCCATCAGGGTAATCTTGTGGCCGGCCCTGTCTATACTCTCCACGCGGGTGCCGGTCAGCACATCCACGTTGCTTAACTTCTTAAAAGAGGCAGCGTCGCGCACCAGGAGGGCGTTTCGGGATTTGACGACGTCAGAAATGTAATAGGGTAATCCGCAGCCGGCGTAGGATATCAGTTCCTCATCCTGTACCATGCATATCCGGGCTGCGGCGTCCAGCCTGCGCGCTCGGGCAGCGGTCTTGGGCCCGCAGGCGCCGCCGCCGATTATCACGATTCTCAATTGCCTGTCCATCTTTAGTAACCCTCCTGCCGCCTGTCATATATCTGTAGCGGGCAAAGGTAATTATAATCGATACAAATTGCCTGTAAAACCGGCTGAAGCTATACTGTTAATGTAATGCAGATTACCTTGAGGAAAAATGAAGATTAAACTTGTGGCCAGCTTTGCGGTCATAATCATCTTCGGCGCGTGCGCGTACTCCGCTGCGCTGCTCTTTTCGCTGCCTCAACCCAACCCGGCTGCCAACCCTGAAGTGCTTTTTTTCAAGGCTGACAAGTCCAAGATCGAGAATGGTGCAGCCGCAACCCTGCGCTGGGTTGTTGATGGCGCCGACAGCGTTGTGATCGACCACGGGGTAGGGGAGGTGGTGGCCAGCGGCAGCATTGATGTCAGGCCTTCAGAGATAACGGCCTATAACCTTACGGCGTTCAGCAGGGGTGGCGCCGTCGTAAGTTCCGTTATCATCAACGTAGTGCCGGTGGTCAAGACAGCCAGTCTTCCCCCAAGCCCCGCTGTTAACCCGGGCGGCATCCCGCCGGACGTACCATCCAATATGCTGCCCGGTTTGAAGGAAAACGAATCCTACGTTTTTTACCAGGGGGCTGTTATGGTGGGAGCGGATGACCACTACATCGTGCTGCGCAATAACCCGGTCGCCCGTAATCCAAGCTGGGCTGAGCTCAAGGATTTCCTGCAAGCTGACCAGACCGACCGCCGTGCTTACGTGACCGGTAAATTTACCTGCGGTGATTTCGCCGAGCTGCTGCATAACAACGCCGAGGCGGCCGGCATACGGGCAGCCATAGTTGCCATAGAACTCCAGCCGGCCGGCATGGGGGAAGGTACGACCAACCACTCCCTCAATGCCTTCGAGACTACGGACAAGGGCCTCATGTACATAGATACGACCTCATCCGCCCAGGGCTACTATGCTGATAAAGCGGTCCGAGTGGAGGTTGGCCAGGAATACCAGCCTGTCTCCATTTTCCCGCAGCCGGGCCAGATGCAGACGTGGCCGAGCATGGGCACGTTGGTGAATATAGCTATACCGCCCCTGTGGTAGCAACACTTTATGGCCAATAATAATAATTGGTGATTTTCCATGAGATAATATGTATATTTTAAAGTCAAGGAGAGCGGTGAAATATGAGTAAATTCATAGAAAAATTAGATAATCTGAATAAGGCCGCAGCCCCTGCCATGGGATTTCATACCCGGGGGGGTGGGGGAAAACCCGTATCGATGCTGGTTGCCGTTGAGTTGGCCGGTAAACCGGAGGACGAGTTGAAGGAAGCTGCCACTACAGGCGCCTGCGCCGGCATACTTGACCCCGCCGGCCTGACCGGGGCAGCTCTCGTAAAGTACCTCAAAACCAGGGTGGACATGCCCGTGGGACTGGTGCTTGGTGGTGGAAAAACCGGCACGGGGGCCAAGCCAGAAGGCAGCGATATCGACTTCGTAGTGTTTGATGTGAACCTGCCGGTCAAATCGTTGGCCGGCAATGAACCCGAATCAGTGGGCAGGGTGTTGAGGCTGGATACCTCGATCGAGGCAGGGCTACTGCGCGCGGTAAACAGCCTCCACCCGGGCATTGAGGCTGTGATAGTAGACCTGCGCGTGCCCGCCCTCACCGTCGAGACCCTTATGCACTGCCGCCGGGTGGCTGATTTCACCGGCCAGCCCATCATAGCCCTGACTGGAGCCAGTCTTAGTGTGGCCGAACTGGCAGCTCTGCGAGAAGCCGGCGCAAAATGCCTGGTTCTGCCTGCCGGGACTACAGCGGCTGAGATAAGCTCCATGATTGATCTTATAATGGAATTACCCAGGCCGGAGAAGAAGAGGCACACTAAAGGCATAGCTGTTGTTCCGCGGATCGGGCTTACGCCGGCCCCCAGGGAGGATGAGGGGGAAGGGGATGATGACGCGGATGATGAATGATCCGACCTGGCAGATCAGGCCGGGCGCCGTTTATCGATTGGGGCGCCGTGGCTTATTAGCAGCCCTGTTGCAGTGACTGAAAATACTTGCCTTCGGTCTTGATGGAAGGCGCTATCACCAGTTTAACCTTCTGGAATTCTTTAATGCTGAGTGTTCCGCATACCCCCATGGCGTTGCGCAGGGCGCCGACATAGTTTTCCGTCCCGTCGGTAACGTGGCTCGGCCCGAACAGCAGCTTCTCAAGCGTGCCCTTGACGCCGGTCCTGATGCGTGTGCCCCGCGGGAGGGTGGCAGATGGCTGTGACATACCCCAGTGGTAGCCTTTGCCCGGGGCTTCCTCGGCGCGGGTCAGTATGGAGCCGAAGACCACGGCATCAGCCCCCGAGACGAAGGCCTTGCACATATCGCTGCCGATGCGGATGCCCCCATCGGTGATAATTGAGACGTAGCGGCCAGTTTCCTTGAAATAAACATCTCGTGCGGCGGCGCAGTCTATGGTCGCTGTGACCTGTGGCACCCCCACACCCAGCACCTCGCGCGTTGTGCAGGCGGCGCCCGGGCCGATGCCCACCAGCAGGCCGTCGATGCCTGTACGCATCAGTTCAAGTGCCGCGCTGTAGGTTACGGCGTTGCCTACCACCAACGGAATGCGGAGCTGCCTGCACAGATCGGAGAAACTCAGGCCGCGGTAGCTCTTGGATATATGTCGCGCCGTGGTTACGGTGGTCTGCACTACTATGATATCAGCGCCAGCCTCCTGGGCTACGGGGGCCAGCTTCTTGGTGGTGGCTGGTATCATGGATACGGCACAGACGGCGCCGGCCTTCTTTATTTTCTGGATGCGCTGGGCGATGAGTGAATCCTTGATAGGTTGGCTGTAGATCTTCTGCATCAGGGCTGTGACCTCGCCCTGGGGCGCGCTGATTATCTCGTCTAATATAGCCCTCGGGTCATCGTACCTTACCTGTACCCCGTCCATATTGAGTATAGGAAGTCCACCGGCCTTATTGAAGAGGATGGCGAAATCGGGATCCACCACGGCGTCCATGGCGGCCGCCGCGATGGGTATGGTGAAAGTTATATCACGGATTTTAAATTCGATATTGGTCTGTTCAGGGTTGACCGTGACATCCCCTGGCACGATTGCCACTTCATCAAAACCATATGCTCGTTCGAGCTCTTTGAATTTAGGTACTGACATATCAGGCCCCGGGGGTGATTAGCGGAAACTATATCAAAATAAGCTGTTTCAAGTCAAGCTTAACAGCATCTCCATATCTGCCATTGGCCGAGCGGCAAACATAAAGTTTACCCACAAGCGTAAACTGGGCTATAATTAGCGCGTAACTGTGCCTGTTTTATATGTCGTAGCCACGCCCATAGGTAACCTTGAGGATATCACGCTGAGGGCTCTGCGCGTGCTGGGTGAGGTGAAATTGATAGCCGCCGAAGATACCCGAACCGCGCGCAAGCTGCTTAACAGGTATGATATTAAGACCAGGCTGACCAGCTATTTCGAGCATAATAAAAAGAATAAGATGCCCGTCCTGCTGGAGACGCTGGAGGAGCAGGATATGAGAAGGGGTTTCGAGTGGTTGCATTGCCCGGCGCTTCTGCTGTGACCACTGCCATGGCTGCCTCAGGTCTGCCCGCCGACCAGTTTGTTTACCTGGGCTTTCTGCCGCGCAAGAAAGGGGAAAAAAGGCGGCTGCTGGAATCGGTCAGCACTGAGCCGAGGACGATAATATGCTTTGAATCGCCGTACAGGGTGGTTGATTCGCTGCAAGCCATGCTGGAGAAGTTGGGTGATAGAAATGTAGCCGTATGCCGTGAGCTGACCAAGCTGTATGAAGAGGTTTTTCGCGGGACGCTTAGCGAAGCTGTGAAACATTTTCAGAAGCCGCGCGGTGAATTTACGATTGTGATACAGGGTACCGGGGATATAAAGAAATCCTTGCGTAAGGCAAGGGACAAATCTAAAATGGGAGTTTAGACATGCAAGAAAGATTTCGCAGGGGAGCCATTTCCATAGGGCCGGCCAAATGCAACGGGTGTGACCGGGGCATACATCATGGTGAAATATACCTGGTAATCGATGAGAAGCCTTCGGACAAGCTCAAGGAAGAGATTGTTTATATCGACGACCTGGACTGCTCCGATTGCGGCAACAGGATAGAGGGTGGGGACCATTACCTCTTTGTCATAGATGCTGATGCGGAGAAATGCTACTGCCCGGCCTGCTACAAGAAGAAGGGTGGCGAGGCCTTCAGGAAGAAGAATTTCGGTTCCGTGATCGAATATAAAAAGTCGGCGCAGAAGTGTAAAGAGTTGCGTTTCTGTAAGGATTGCTGCGAGAAGCGCAAGGCCGGCATGGACAAAAAGGAGAAAGGGGACAA
>JAPLHM010000189.1 GCA_026389635.1 Chloroflexota bacterium
AATTTTTGTCCCGTGTAAATATTTCCGTTCGTGTCACGTTGTATTTAATTTGACCGACCAGTTCGCAGCCGACCGGTAACTAACTTTGGACAGGAGAGAATATGTCTGTTTCTATGGCCGTAGAGAATAATGCCCTGCCCGTTATTAAAAGCAAGAACTATGCCCGCCTGCCCCAGGTGCTTGAGATACCGAACCTGATCCAGGTACAACTCGATTCTTTCAGGTGGTTCATGGAGGAAGGGATCAAGGACCTGCTGCAGGAAGTGTCCCCCATAAAGGATTTCACAGGCGGTAAGATGGAGCTTTCCTTCACCGGTTACGAGTTCCGCCCGCCCGCGCACGATGTTGCCATGTGCCGTGAGAGGGACATGAGCTACCAGGCGAACCTTTATGTGCGTGCCAGCCTGCTGATAAAAGAGACAGGCGAAATGAAGGAGCAGGAAGTGTTCATGGGCGAGATCCCCCTAATGACAGAGAATGGGACTTTCATCATCAGCGGTGCGGAAAGGGTGGTGGTCAACCAGTTGATCCGTTCTCCCGGCGTGTATTTTACCATGGTGACCGAGGACAGCGGGCGGCGGCTGTGCAATGCCAAGCTGATCCCTGAACACGGCGCCTGGCTCGAGTTTGAAACTTCCAGCAAGGACGTGATCTGGGCCAAGATTGACGGGCGACGCAAGATAGGTGTAACAACTTTACTGCGTGCCATCAGCGGGGAAGGTGACCCGGAGGACGCGTTGAACTGCAATACTGACGAGGAATTGTTGGAGCTGTTCAAGGCCGATGACGATAATCCCGAGCACAGGTATATATCGTCCACAATTGACAAAGAACCGGAGTCGATCAGGACCAAGAAGGAATCGCTCATCGATATTTATAAGAAACTTCGTCCGGGGGAACCGCCTGATGGCGAGAGTGCCAAAAGTTTAATAATCAACATGTTTTTTCATCCTAGGAGGTATGATCTCGGCAGGATAGGCAGGTTCAAACTTAATAAAAGGCTTGAATATGACGAGATTCGTTATAACGTGACGTCTCGCGCTCTCAAACCGCGGGACCTGGTGGAGATTATCCGCAAGATCATACAGATAAATAATGAAAAAGTTGTGCCCGATGATATAGACCACCTGGGCAACCGGCGTGTGAGGACGACCGGCCACCTGATACAGAACCAGTTCAGGGTTGGTTTGATCAGGCTGGAGCGAACTATCAAGGAGAGGATGAGCCTGCAGAGCGATGACCCCGCTCCCACTAACCTTATTAATAACAGGCCTATCATCGCCTCGATGAGGGAATTTTTCGGTGGCTCGCAGCTCTCGCAGTTCATGGATCAGACCAACCCCCTGGCCGAACTTACTCACAAGCGCAGGCTTTCGGCCATGGGACCCGGCGGCCTCTCACGAGAGCGTGCCGGATTCGATGTGCGCGATGTGCACCACTCCCATTATGGCAAGATATGTCCCATAGAAACACCGGAGGGCCCCAACATCGGCCTTATCGGTTCCCTGGCAACATATGCACGCATAGACAGCCTGGGCTTTATTGAAACCCCCTATCGCAAAGTTTACCGGGAATTGAGCAATACTTCTGAAAAGCTGCTCGGAAGGACGTTGAGGCAGGATGTGCATGATAGCAAGAAAAAACTTGTCTCCGCGGCGGGTACCCTGGTTGACGAGGCGCTGGCTAAAAGGATTGCCGCCATGCCGTCCGTCAGTATCAAGATCGTGCCCTACGTCTCGGGCAAAATAGAATATTTTACTGCCGACAGGGAAACAGACAAGTGTATAGCCCAGGCCAACGCACCGCTCAACGCCAGGGATGAATTCAATGAAGAGCGTGTTGGCGCCATCCGCAGCGGTAAATATGTAACGGAGCCACCTGAGAAAATCGATTACATGGACGTTTCCCCCAAGCAGGTATTCAGCGTTACCACGGCCCTCATCCCCTTCCTTGAACACGATGACGCCAACCGTGCCCTGATGGGTTCAAATATGCAGCGCCAGGGAGTACCGCTGGTCAAGCCAGAAGCCCCCATCATTGGCACCGGTATGGAAAGAGAGGTAGCCAAGTACAGCGGGCAGGTGGTATATGCTGTGGAAAAAGGTGAGGTGGTGGCTGTTGACAGCAAGAAGATCACCATCAAGAGTGATGGCAGGAAGCGTGATTACTCCCTGACCAAGTTTTACCGCACAAACCAGGGCACCTGTATTAACCAGCGCCCGTTGGTCAGGCGGGGAGACGCTGTCGTACCCGGCCAGGTTATAGCTGACGGGGCGGCAACGCAGAACGGCGAACTCGCCCTGGGTCAGAACGTGCTTTGCGCGTTCATGACATGGAGGGGCTACAACTTTGAAGATGCCATCATCATCAGCGAGAGGCTGGTTAAACAGGATAAATTCACTTCCATTCATATTGAGAAACACGAAGTGGAGGCGCGCGAGACAAAGCTGGGCAGGGAGGAGATTACCAAGGACATCCCCAACGTCGGGGAGGAGAGCCTGAGGGACCTGGATGAGTATGGCGTCATACGGGTCGGCGCCGAGGTGGGGCCCGGCGATATCCTGGTGGGCAAGATAACGCCCAAAGGTGAAACTGAGCTGACGGCCGAGGAGAAGCTGTTAAGGGCTATATTTGGTGAGAAGGCACGTGAAGTGAAGGATACTTCGCTGAGGGTACCCCATGGCGAGGGTGGTAAGGTAATCGAAGTTACGGAATTCAACAGTGATAACCATGCCGACCTTCCGGCAAACGTAATCAAGCTGGTCAGGGTCTGGATCGCCCAGCGCCGCAAGATCTCGGTTGGCGACAAGATGGCCGGGCGGCACGGCAATAAGGGTGTCATCTCGATCATATTGCCGGAAGAAGATATGCCATTCATGCCTGACGGAAGGTCCATAGATATTGTTCTCAATCCTATCGGCGTGCCGTCAAGGATGAATATTGGCCAGATCCTGGAAACGCACCTGGGACTGGCCGCCGACATATTCGGTGAGAAAGTAATCAATCCCATTTTTGATGGCGCGGATACGGTAGCTGTTGAGGATGCCCTGGGCAAGGCGTGGATTGTAAGGAAAGCTAAGGAAGAGGGTGTAATTAACCAGGACAGGCTGGACAGCGAGGGTATGACCAGGGTTAAAGACTGGATAAAGAAAAATCACCTTAATCCAGATATGGTATTTGATGACACGGGCAAACACAAAGGCTATGCGCGCAAAGCCAGCCTGATACTGTGGCTGGAAAAGGAAAAGGCCATCGGGATGTCGGCGGTCGACCCCTATATAAGCAACGAGAAACTTGATGAGATAGTTGAGGAAGTGTACCTCACGAAAAAGGTTGTGCCGCCCACGTTCGGCAAGATACAGTTGCGGGACGGTAAGACCGGCGAGCTTTTCGACCAGCCAGTCACGGTAGGCATTATCTACATGATGAAACTGATACACCTTGTCGATGACAAGGTGCATGCCAGGTCGACGGGGCCCTATTCGCTGATCACGCAGCAGCCGCTGGGCGGAAAGGCGCAGTTCGGCGGGCAGCGCTTCGGCGAGATGGAGGTGTGGGCGCTCGAGGCTTATGGCGCCAGCCATACCTTACAGGAACTGCTGACCGTCAAATCGGATGACGTCCAGGGCAGGGCCAAGGCTTACGAAGCACTGGTCAAGGGAGAGGATGTGCTCCAGCCGGGAGTGCCGGAGTCATTTAAAGTTCTATTCATGGAGCTGCGCAGCCTCGGGCTGGCGGTCGAGTTACTCAACGAGGAAGACCAGAGCATCAACCTGTTTGAAGACAAGAAGAAAATGGGCGGGCTACCCAAAGCTTTAAGATAGGGGATAAAAAGTGTTCGAAATAAACGATTTTAACGCAATACGCATCTCCCTGGCGTCACCGACGCAGATCGAGGACTGGTCTTACGGCGAGGTTACCGAGCCGGAGACCATCAACTACCGCACCCTCAAGCCGGAGAAGGACGGGCTCTTTTGCGAGAGGATTTTCGGCCCCGTCAAGAACTACGAGTGCTATTGCGGCAAGTACAAGAAGATACGCTACCGCGGTGTTACCTGCGAAAGGTGCGGCGTCACCGTGGAACACTCTAAAGTCCGCCGCGAACGCATGGGCCATATTACACTGGCCGCCCCGGTGGCACATATCTGGTTTGCCAAGGGCGTTCCCAGCCGCCTGGCCCTCCTGCTGGATATATCCCCACGCAACCTTGAGCGCGTCCTCTATTTTGCCCAGTATGTGATTATATCGAGAAACGAGGAAGCGTGCAGGCAAAAGCTGGAAGCACATTATTCTCGTAAGAAACAGGAGTTGCTAAATTCCCTGGAAGAGCTTGAGGGCAGCAGCAAGTCCGAGCAGGCTGAGACCGAGAGTCAGGCGGAGAAAAAGCACACGTTTGAAGAGAAGCTGGCCGAGCTGGATAACGATAATAAGATCGACGGTGCGGAGATCAAGAAATTACACTTACAGGTTTTAAGTGAAAATGAGTATCAGCATTACAGGGAAAAGTATGGTGATGCCTTCGAAGTTGGTATGGGTGCGGAGGCCATCCTCAATATATTGAGGGCGATGAGCCTGGAGGAGCTACGCCAGCAGTTGGTCAAAGATATCAGGCAAAGTGAGGGACAGAAGCATAAGAAATTGAGCAAGCGCCTGCGTATCGTGGAGGCCTTCTGGCGCAGCGGCAATAAGCCTGAGTGGATGATATTCACGGTCCTGCCTGTGCTACCCCCTGAGTTGCGCCCCATAGTGCAGCTCGACGGTGGCAGGTTTGCCACCAGCGACCTCAACGATTTATACAGGAGGGTAATCAACCGCAACAACCGCCTTAAGAAACTGATGGAACTCGGGGCGCCCGAGATCATTGTGCGTAACGAGAAAAGGATGTTACAGGAAGCGGTGGATGCCCTCATCGACAACGGCAGGAGGGGAAGGTTACCCAGCGCTGCCAGCACACACAAGCTCAAGTCCCTTTCAGATATGCTGCGCGGCAAGCAGGGCAGGTTCCGCCAGAACCTGCTGGGCAAGCGCGTAGATTACAGCGGCCGTTCTGTAATCGTGGTCGGGCCGGAACTTAAGCTGCACCAGTGCGGCCTGCCCAAGCACATGGCGCTCGAGCTCTTCAAGCCCTTTGTCATGCGCAGGCTTATAGAACAGGGTTTCGCCCACAATATCAAGAGCGCAAGAAGGCAGGTTGAGAGGGCCAGGGCGGAAGTCTGGGACATACTGTCGGAAGTAATTAAGGAGCGCCCGGTGATGTTGAACCGCGCGCCTACGCTTCACAGGTTGAGCATCCAGGCCTTCGAGCCTACGCTGATAGAGGGCAGCGCTATCCAGTTACATCCCCTGGTATGCTCCGCATTCAACGCCGATTTCGATGGTGACCAGATGGCCGTGCACGTCCCACTTTCACGTTCGGCCGTACGCGAGGCGCGCGAGCACATGCTCAGCGTCCACAATATGCTGCTGCCCAGCTCAGGTGAGCCAGTGATGACCCCTACCCTGGATATGGTGCTGGGATGCTATTACCTTACCAATATGAAGCCGCCGACCGGGGAAAAACCGAAGCTGTTCGGGAGCCCTGCAGAAGCTATTCTTGCCTATGAGATGTTCGAGATCACGGGCGATAAAACTTTTCCGGAACTGCATGAGGAGGTAATGGTCAGGATCAGGGGGTCAGTACAGGTAGCGGAGGAAGAAAAGGACGACGTGGAAGCAGAGGTGGCCGAGGTGGCCGAGGTGGCTGAGGTGGCTGAGGTGGCTGAGGTGGCTGAGGTGATGGAGGTGATGGAGGCGATGGAGGCGCCAAAACCCTCGCGGTACGAGGAGATACGTTTGCCCGGGACTGACAACAGGATATTTAAGACCAGTATAGGCCGCATCATATTCAACCAGATATTGCCTGATGAATTGCGGCAGCACGAACCCTATAACGGGTTCTGTAATTTTGCCACCAGCAAGGGTGATCTGCGGCGCCTTGTATCCGAATGTTTCCGCTGGTGCGGGCGTGAAAAAACGGTGCGCATGCTGGATGAACTCAAGCGGCTGGGATTCGAATACACGACAAAGTCGGGTACCACCATATCGGCCAGGGATATAGAGGTTCCCAAGGTCAAGCAGAAGCTGATGAGCAGGGGGGATGAGGACATCGCCATCCTGCAGAGCCAGTACAACAAGGGCCTCATTACTGAAGAGGAATACGAGGCGCAGGCTATCGATGTTTGGACGCGCACGACTAACCAGATAGAGGAAGAGATCAAGAAGTCCCTGGACAGGTACGGCGGAGTCTATATGATGGCTAATTCCGGCGCCAAGGGTAACATATCGCAGATCAGGCAGATGGCGGGTATGAGAGGGCTCATGACCGACCCCTCCGGGCGCATCATCCCATTCCCTATCAAGGCGAGCTTCAGGGAAGGGTTATCGGTGATGGAATACTTCATGTCTACACACGGGGCGCGCAAAGGTCTTGCCGATACCGCCCTCAGGACATCGGATGCCGGTTACCTCACCCGCCGTCTCATAGACGTAGCGCAAGACTTGATTATCCTTGAAGAGGACTGTGGATACTCCGGTGAAGGGCTTGTGTTCTCAACCGTATACAGCGAAAAAGAGAAGGGACTGTTGCCTTCATTTGAGGAGCGAATCAAGGGTCGCATAGCTGCCAGGGACATCGTGGATACCGTGACCGGTGAAATCGTAGTGGCAAAGAACGAGGTGATCGATGAGGACAAAGTAAAGCGGATCGTCCATGCCGAGATTAAGGAGATAAGCATAAGGTCACCGCTAATCTGCAATTCCAAGCGCGGCATTTGCCGCCAGTGTTACGGGCGTGACCTTTCCACTACCGAACTGGTTGTGATAGGCACGGCGGTTGGGATTATCTCGGCTCAAAGCATCGGTGAGCCTGGTACGCAGCTTACACTGCGGACCTTCCATACGGGCGGCGTTGTAGGTATGGACATCACCACCGGTTTGCCGCGCGTGGAGGAGCTTTTTGAAGCCAGGGTTCCCAAGGGCAAGGCTATCCTGACGGAGATAGACGGCACCATAAACCTGAATGAAGTTATCGAAGACGACATCCTCAAGAAACGTGAGATCATCATCACCCATATTGAGAGGTATCCCATTGATTACGATGTACCTGCCGGCTACAAGGTGCTGGCGGAGAACAATGCGTATGTCAGGGGGGGCGACGTCCTGGCCGAGCCAGACGCCTCACTGGTTGTAGCCGGGGAGCAGGAGCTCAAACCGCTACTTGCCCGTGTTGATGGCGTGACCAGGGTCGAAGATGGAAAGATCATCTTGACCTACGAGGAGAAAGACGAGCGTAAATACGACGACATACCGGTGACCGCGCACATACTGGTCAAACAGGGTGATTACGTGCGTGCGGGAGACAAGCTTATTGAGGGAGTCAAGGACCCACAGGATATCCTTCATATCAACGGCCGGCAGGAAGTGCTGCGCTACCTGATAGACGAGGTACAGAAGGTGTATCGCTCACAGGGCGTGAACATCAACGACAAGCACATTGAGACTATCGTCAGGCAGATGCTGAAAAGGGTGAGGGTGGAGTTCTCAGGCGATACCGACTTGCTGGTAGGTGATTTGGTCGACAGGCTCGATTTCGAGAATATCAATGCCATGATGGAAGCTGAAGGCGGTGACCAGGCCGTGGCCAGGCCGGTCCTGCTGGGCATAACCAGGGCATCGCTCAACACCGACAGCTGGCTGGCTGCGGCATCCTTCCAGGAGACGACAAGAGTTCTGGCCGAAGCGGCCATCTGGGGCAAAACCGACAGGTTGCACGGACTCAAGGAAAACGTCATCATCGGTAAGCTCATACCATCCACCATAACCCTTACACAAAAGCTGGGCAAGCCGATTAACAGGTTGCTTGAGGACAGCCCGGAGGTATTCGCCGAGTCGATCAGCAATTTCATTAACCCCCTGACTGTTGACGACGTTGAAGTTGAAGAAGTTGTCGAGAGCCAGGTTGAGCAGGAATAAAGCGCGTTATATCAGTCGCACAGTTTAGAGGTAAGAGACCCTGCCATAGCGGCAGGGTCTCTTTATTTCTGCCGCTAAATTACAGCGTTTATCAGCCAAACCGTGTGCTATAATGCTATCAGACAAGTGAGGTATACCTGGAATGCAGGAAGAGGAATCACCGCGCATAGTATCAGGCAAGCCGGGACCGGACGACACCACGCTCGATGCCAACCTGCGCCCCAAAAAGCTGGGTGATTTTATCGGGCAACAGAAGGTCAAGGACAACCTTGATATCGGGATAAGGGCTGCACAGAAGCGGGGAGAGGCTATAGACCACATCTTGCTTTACGGCCCACCCGGGCTGGGCAAGACGACACTGGCTTTTATCATCGCCAGCGAGATGGGCGTAAATATCAAGGTCAGCTCGGGCCCGGCGATTGAGCGGCCCGGCGATCTGGCTGCCATTCTGACCAACCTGCAGAAAGGTGATGTGCTCTTCATCGACGAGGTGCACCGCCTCGGCCACTCGGTCGAGGAGATCCTCTATCCGGCGATGGAGGACTACGCCCTGGACGTGATGATCGGCAAGGGTCCGTCGGCGAGGTCGCTGCGCCTGAGCCTCAAGCCGTTCACGATCGTGGGTGCGACCACGAGGGCGGGCCGGATCAGCAGCCCGTTGCGCGATCGGTTCGGAGCGACATATCGACTTGACTTCTACGCGGAGCCGGAACTGGCAGCGATCGTGGACCGGTCGGCGGCGATCCACGGGGTGACGATCGAACCGGCGGCCACCAGGGCGATCGCCCGGCGTGGGCGTGGGACGCCACGTATCGTCAATCGGTTGCTCAAGCGCGTTCGGGACCATGACCAGGTCCACGGCGACGGCCATGTCGATGAGGCGACCGCGACGGCCGCCATGCGCGCCATGGAGATCGACGAC
>JAPLHM010000007.1 GCA_026389635.1 Chloroflexota bacterium
TCCCGGGAGTAGATCTGTTAGTAATAGCCACTACCGGCAAAGCGGGTCTTAAATCGGCTATTGCGGCACTTAAAGCCGGAAAAACCGTAGCTATCGCTAACAAAGAAATACTTGTGATGGCCGGCGAGTTGCTGATAACCCTGGCCGCGCAGCACAATGCAACCATATTGCCCATAGACAGCGAGCACTGCGCTATCTGGCAATGCCTGCAGGGAGAGAACGAGCCCATATCAAGAATATTGCTCACAGCGTCAGGAGGGCCTTTCATCGGCTGGCCGGCTGAAAAGCTGCATAAAGTAACGGCGGCGCAGGCACTAAAACACCCCACCTGGCAGATGGGGCCAAAAGTAACGATTGATTCAGCCACCCTTTTTAACAAGGGCCTCGAAGTTATCGAGGCGCACTGGCTATTCAATATTCCCTATAATAATATTGAAATACTTATTCACCGGCAGAGCATCATCCACTCGATGGTCGAGTTCAGGGACGGCTCTGTCAAGGCGCAGTTGGGCACCCCCGATATGCATCTGCCTATTCAATACGCGCTCTTTTACCCTGAAAGGATGTATAACCCGGCCATAAAACCGCTGGATTTTAAGAAGGCACTCAACTTCACGTTTGAGCCGGTTGATTACGCAGAGTACCCCTGCCTTAAGCTTGCAATAGATGCCGGCAAACTGGGGGACACTTATCCCGCGGTATTGTGTGCCGCCGATGAAACAGCCGTTGAACTGTTTCTTAATAATAGTATCGCATTCACAGAAATTGCTACAATAATAGCAAAGACCCTGGATATGCACAGGCCGGTTTCCAGTCCCGGGCTGGAGGATATCCTCCGGTCGGACAAGTGGGCACGTGAAACAGCCCTTAACGCAGCAAGGAAGGATATTTGATGTTATTAACCATAGTGGTTTTTTTAGCACTTCTGATATTACTCATCCTCACTCACGAGTTGGGCCATTTCGCCGCCGCCAAAATGTCAAAGGTCAAGGTGGAGGAATTCGGACTGGGTCTGCCGCCCAGGATCTGGGGCTTCAAATACGGCGAGACCATTTACTCGATCAACGCCGTACCCTTCGGCGGTTTCACACGCCTGCTGGGGGAAGAAGACCCTACAACGCCAGGCAGCTTAGCCAGCAAGAGCATCGGCGCCAGGATTTTCGTGCTCAGCGCCGGATCGTTATTGAATATACTCCTGCCCATAGTCCTGTTTACCATCAGCTTTATGATCCCGCATGACGTGACCGTAGAGCAAGTACTCATCAAGGAGGTCGCAGCCGGATCACCGGCGCAGGCGGCAGGCATCGAGGCAGGCGACAGGATAGTGGAGATAAACGGGCACAAAGTAAAGAACCGCGGTGATTTGAGCTACCAGATACAGTTAAACCTGGGAAATGACACGGCCATGGTAGTAGAGAAGCCTGATACGAGCCAATTAGTCGTATCTGTTAAACCGCGCTGGGTTCCCCCGCAGGGGCAGGGCGCCACCGGGGTCGTGCTCACCTCGTCTGACACCACGTCGGTGGTAGAATCCATGCCTTTCTGGCAGGCGCTGCCCGCCAGCGTCACGCACAGCTGGGAAATCCTCGTGCTTTTTAAGAACGAGGTCATGGGCTGGTTTGTCAGGAGCACAGCGCCGCAACTGGCAGGCCCCATAGCCATTGCACAGCTAACCGGGGAGGTTATCAAGGCGGGCATCAGCCCGCTTCTGGAGTTTGCGGCTCTTATCAGTATAAACCTGGGCATATTTAACCTGCTGCCCATCCCCGGACTGGACGGCGGAAGGCTGCTTTTCGTCCTGCTTGAATGGGCAAGGAGAGGTAAAAGGATCTCACCTCAAAAGGAAGGCATGGTTCACATGATAGGCTTTTTAGCAATGATAGTGCTTATCCTGGTCATCAGCTATTTTGATGTCACCCGCATCATACGTGGAGAAAGCCTGATCCCTTGAGAAAACTGCGCGTCTCCAGGGCCGTACGGTTGGGGAACGTTACAGTGGGTGGCGGCGCCCCCGTATCGGTCCAATCTATGTCCAAGACGGATACGCGGGATGTGCCTTCCACGGTAAACCAGATAAGGGAGCTGGAAGAATGCGGCTGTGAGATAATCCGCGTGGCCGTGCCTGACCGGCAGGCCGCTGCAGCTATCAAAGGGATACGCAAAGGCATTTCCATACCCTTAGTTGCCGATATCCATTTCGATTACCGGCTGGCGCTGGCAGCCATGGCCGGCGGCGCCGACGGGTTGCGCCTCAACCCCGGCAACATACGCGATAAAGAACATATTAAGAAAGTCGTGGCTGAAGCCAAAACAAGGGAGGTGCCCATACGCATAGGCGTGAATTTCGGCAGCCTTCCACCGGGCAAAAA